>NZ_JBQCZW010000012.1:0-64828 GCF_052089425.1 Ancrocorticia sp.
CGCGGCGCGGGCCACGATCCTCGGAGATCTTGAGCTGGCGGCCCGATACGCGGGCTTCGGAGATACGCTCGCGCGTCTCATGGGACAGAGGCACGCCGATCTCCACGAGGGAGAATGACGGGTAAATATCGATCTGACCTAGGTCAGAACCACGAAGCCCACCCTCATGAGTGAGTGCACCCACGATAGCGCCGGGCTTGACGCGATCCTTGTGGCCAACTTCTACGCGGTAGCGTGTGGAGTTTTCCATCTGGCGTCCCCGTCCGCCGCGGTCACGGCCACGGCCGCCACGATCTCCACGATCGCCTCGTCCGCCACGATCTCCACGGCCACCGCGCTCATCGGCATCCACCGTGAGCTTCTCGGGTTCTTCACCCTTGACGGGGCCGGGATCGCGAACGCCAAGCGCCAGCAGCGCGAAGATGAGATCCTCGCGGGACATGGGCTCTGCGCCTTCCGGTGTATCGGCCATATCGAACTCTTGGAGAACATCGCGGTATACGGAGAGGCGGCCATTGGCGTAGCGCGCGCGGGCAAGGCCCACGAGCTTCTCGGCGCGCAGCTTGGAAACCTCGGCAGGGGTGGGAAGCTCGATCTGATCCATGTGGGAGTTCGTCTGCTTCTCGATGCGGCGAAGGCGTGCGCGTTCCTTCGGGGTGACGAAGGTCAGTGATTCGCCAGTGCGCCCGGCGCGGCCCGTACGGCCGATGCGGTGCACGTAGGTATCGGTTTCGCGCGGAACATCGAAGTTCACCACAAGCCCGATGCGCTCCACGTCCAAACCACGTGCGGCAACGTCGGTTGCCACGAGGACGTCAAGTGTGCCGTCCTTGAGGCGTTCAACGAGGCGCTCACGATCGCGCTGAGCAACGTCACCAGACAGGGCGGCGGTTGAGACGCCGCGCGATCCGAGTTCGATGGCTAGATCCTCGGCGGTGGCGCGGGTGCGCACGAACACGAGGGCAGCATCGGCGTCCGTCACAGCGAGAACGCGGGAGATGGCGCCGATCTTATGACGCTCCGGCACAACGGCGAAGGTCTGGTGAACGGTGGACACCGTGGAGGCGGGCCGCGAAATGGTGACGGCCTCCGGGTTGTTCATGTGCTGATCGGCCACGCGACGAATCGCCGGGGGCATGGTGGCGGAGAACAGGGCGGAAACGCGTTCCTTCGGAAGCTTCGAGGCGATGGTTTCCACGTCCTCAGCGAAGCCCATACGAAGCATCTCATCGGCTTCGTCCAGCACGAAGTAGGTGACGTTCTCCAGCTTGAGGGCGCCACGGTCCATGAGGTCCATGAGGCGGCCCGGTGTGCCAACAACCACTTGTGCTCCACGCTCAAGGGCGCGCAGCTGAGGGGTGTAGGAGGAGCCGCCGTACACGGCAACAACGTTGAGATCGCGCGAGTGAGAGGCGAAATCTTCGATCGCTGCGGCGCCCTGCATGGCGAGTTCGCGGGTGGGGGCCAGCACGAGGGCCTGAACCCTGCGGGCATCTGGATCCACGTGGGCCAGCAGGGGCAACCCGAAGGCGGCCGTCTTACCGGTTCCGGTTTGCGCAACGCCCACAACGTCGCGTCCCTCAAGGAGGAGCGGGATGGCCTTGGCCTGAACGGCCGTGGGATGCACGAATCCCATATCGTTGACCGCTTGCTGAAGATCGTCAGGAAGGCTGAGATCAGAGAAGGTGAGGTCGGTTGAATTAATATCTGCGCCAGAGGCGTTTGTCATGAATCTACTTTCACATTGGCCAGAACATGCCGCAGACACAAAACTCACAAGGGGCGACAAGAAACTGGGGGCGCTCGATGCGCCTCAAGAAGCATAGTGGCTCAAGACGCGCGAGTGCAGTATGAGATGGGCTACTTAGTCCTCATCAAAGCTCGCAGCCAAGCGGGTTTCCTCGGCGCTTCCGGGTGCGGGCTGGGTGCGTCCAGAGATCAGGAAGCCCACAAAGATGACGAAGGTCATGAAGCCGATGGCCGCAGCGAAGGCGGGGGACTGGGCGGGGAGAATCATGGCGTAGGCGATGCCTGAACCTGCCACTGCCAAGGATGCACCCAACGTATCGGAGATCTGGAGTGCTGAGGATGTGCGGCCCTGATTGGCCTGCGCGCTCATTGCCAACCCGTGCACGGTCATCGCTGGATAGGTCAGCCCGATTCCCAGCCCTGCGACTGTCCACGCGACCAGTACAGCGAGACCGCTGACGCCAGCAAAGGCACCGGCGATCGACAGGGCAATCCCCAGCGTTTGAAGGCCCGTACCAATCACGGGAATGCGTGCCCGCCACACGGGCCCTGTCATGCGGCCCTGGACCCACGAGCCGGCTGCCCATGTGACCGAGCCGATTGTGAGAACCAAGCCGGCCTGAAATGGCCGCCAGCCGTGAACCTCTTGGAGAAGCAGTGGGAGGAATATCTCCACGCCAATGAAGGCTCCGTTGGCGATGCCGCGGATCAGAACCGTCGTGGGGAGTCCGCGGCGGGCCGTGAACGTGCCATGGGGCAGAAGCGGGCGGGCGAAGAGAATCGTCCAAATGACGAGGGCCGCGATCGTGGCATAGACGGCCGCGTTGAAGGATTCGGGTTCGGCGCCGGATAGGACTTGAAGGGCAGCGGCGCCCACCCCGGTTGCCACCGCGCAACCGACCGTCAAGCGGATATGCCCACCTTGAGGTGGCGTTGCCTCGTGCGGGATCTTCCGGGTGACCTTTACCAAGCTGGGGGCGGCCAGCAGGAGAATCACCGGCACGATTCCAAATACTAGCCGCCACGTGGTGTGTTCCACGATGAAGCCGGAGATAGCTGGCCCGATCAGCGAAGGGAGCACCCACGCTGCCGCGAATGCGGCGAAGAAGGCCGGTTGCCGGCTAGCTCGCACGCTCGAACCGACCAGCGTATACAGAGGAACCACGCATAACCCGCCGCCCAGACCTTGGATCACGCGGCCCAGGACGAACAGTTCCATGGTTGGGGCAAACGTACACAGAGCCAGCCCCGCAGCGAACAGACCGATTCCCGTATAGAGGCACGTTTGTGGGCTGCGGTGATCGGACCACGGCCCGGCAAGAGCAGTTGTCATCAGCTGAGTTGCCAGAACAACGCCCATCGCGAGCGCATACAGGTTTTGCCCGTCAAGTTCGCGCACAACGGTTGGCATGGCGGTGTTGACAGCAAGAGTTTCAAATGCGATCACGCTGATCAGGCCAACGGATAGCCATAACAGCACGCGCTCCAACGCTGGGGAAATCTTTGCCATATTCCTTATCGTAACCACGCGTGCCTGTGTGAGAAGCACCGCGAACGAAGCGGTTTGGTCACACACGAGGCGGGAGTAGCATAAAAGGGTGATCCTCACTCGTCTCGTGAGAATCTGGAGCCCGCTCGTCTCGCGGGTGATATATCAAAGAGAAAGAGGTACAGCGTGCTTCGCACCAGAAACGCCGGATCGTTGCGTTCTGCCGATATTGGCACAACAGTGACCCTCACCGGATGGGTTGACCGCCGCCGCGATCATGGCGGCATCGCCTTCATCGATCTGCGTGACGCCACTGGCATCGCACAAATCACCATTCGTGAAGAGGTTGCTCACGAGCTGCGCAATGAATACTGCGTCCGCGTGACAGGCATTGTCCGCGAGCGCCCGGAAGGCAACGCCAACGCTGCGCTGCCCACCGGCGAAATCGAGGTTGAATCGGACGATGTTGAGGTTCTCAACCCGTCAGCTCCGCTTCCCTTCCAAGTTTCTCAGCACGCCGAGGATGGCGGTCAGGTAGGCGAGGACGTCCGCCTGAAGTACCGCTACCTAGATCTGCGCCGCGCCCCTGAGCAGCACGCCATCAGGCTGCGCCACAAGGTTTCTCAGGCCGCCCGGAAGGTATTGGACACTCACGATTTCGTTGAGGTGGAGACCCCAACCCTGACGCGTTCCACTCCTGAAGGTGCTCGCGACTTCCTTGTACCAGCACGCCTGAGCCCAGGTTCGTGGTACGCGCTGCCCCAATCTCCGCAGCTTTTCAAGCAGCTGCTCATGGTGGGTGGCATGGAACGCTACTACCAGATCGCTCGCTGCTATCGCGATGAGGATTTCCGTGCAGACCGCCAGCCCGAGTTCACTCAGCTGGACGTTGAGATGTCCTTCGTGGATCAGGACGATGTCATTTCTGTGTCCGAGGCTATCCTCAAGGACGTGTGGAGCCTGATCGGATATGAGATCCAGACGCCGATCCCGCGCATCACCTTCAAGGATGCCATGGAGCGGTTCGGCTCAGATAAGCCGGATCTGCGCTTCGGCTACGAGCTGGTGGATCTGTCCGAGTTCTTTGCGAACACGCCGTTCCGGCTGTTCCAGCAGGAGTACGTGGGTGCCGTTGTGATGCCGGGAGGCGCCTCCCAGCCACGCCGTACCTTCGACAAGTGGCAGGAATGGGCGCGCGCCCGCGGCGCCAAGGGACTGGCCTACGTCACGATTGCGGAGGATGGCACCCTCGGCGGTCCTGTGTCCAAGAACATCTCCGATTCTGAGCGCGAGGGACTCGCTGCCACCACCGGCGCCAACCCCGGGGATTGCATTTTCTTCGCAGCCGGTGAGCCAACTTCTTCCCGCGAGCTGCTGGGTGCAGCACGCTTGGAGATTGGCCAGCGCTGCGGCCTCATTGATCCAGATGACTGGGCCTTCACGTGGGTTGTGGACGCTCCACTGTTCAAGCCATCCGGTGCAGCTAAGGCCGAAGGCGATGTGGCACTTGGACACTCGGCGTGGACCGCCGTGCACCACGCCTTCACTTCCCCGAAGCCCGAGTGCTTGGATACCTTCGATACCGATCCGGGCAACGCTTTGGCCTATGCCTATGACATCGTGTGCAACGGCAACGAAATTGGCGGTGGCTCTATCCGTATCCATCGCCGCGATATCCAAGAGCGCGTGTTCAAGGTGATGGGCTTGACTCAGGATGAGGCGCAGGAGAAGTTCGGCTTCCTCCTGAATGCCTTCCAGTACGGCGCACCGCCCCACGGCGGAATCGCATTCGGCTGGGACCGCATCGTGTCCCTCCTGACGAAGGCACCGTCCATCCGCGACGTCATCGCCTTCCCGAAGATCGGCAACGGCTGGGATCCTCTCACCGATGCTCCGGCCGCCATTACGCCAGAGCAGCGTAAGGAAGCCGGCGTGGATGCGAAAGCCAAGGCTCCCACAGAGTGAGTGAGGTTTGGGGGTGTGGGTCTGTCTTCTGGCAGGCCCACACTGCTTCGTTGGACGGTGAGGAGCTTCTGAGGGTTGAGGAGGTGGAGGCCGCCGTCGTCGTCGTGAAAAAACCGGACGGACGCGTCGAGCTTCTCGCCCACGGAAATCCACAACTCCTCCCTCATGTTCTGGACAATGCTCGAATCTCGGGTATTCCAGCGCCTACGTGGGCGATGCTCACGCGTGGAATACCACTGACGAAGGAGCTGCGCGCGTGGCTTCCGCCGAACTGGGGTAACTTGTGGGACTACTACTGGACGCGTGAACCGCTGGCCCCGCACCCGTGGGCTAGGGACGTTCACCGCATCACGGCCCAGGACGCGCGTCCGATCGTCACGGTGGCCAACCCGCTCAGCGAGGCCTTCGAGGATTTCGAGGGATATCGCTGGTACGGACTCACCAGTGATGGCACACTCGCCAGTGTGCTGGGCGCCAAGGACGAGCCGACGGGCGCCGTGTACATCGGCGGACTCGGCACTCTTCCGGAGTACCGCGGGCGAGGCTTTGGCGGAGCCATCATGACGGGTGTGACAGCGAACGAGCTACAAACCCATCATCTCCTGAACTTCGGTATGTGGGCGGAGAATCCGGCGCGAACCCTGTACGAATCACTCGGATACGTCCACGGAGGCGCCCAAATTATCGCCGATTCCGAACCGTTTGGACCACACTAGAACCATGGACCTTTTTGAGAGCCTAGGAACGGACAACCAGGGCGTTCCCACGGGGGAACACGGGCCGCTGGCCGTGCGTATGCGGCCGCGCACGCTGGACGAGGTGGTGGGCCAAGATCATATTCTGGCGGCCGGGTCACCGATGCGCCGCCTCATGGACCCGGAGGGAAGCGTGCCATCCTCCGTGTTTTTGTGGGGACCTCCCGGCACGGGAAAAACCACGCTGGCCTACTTGATCGCGCGTGCCGGCGAAAGGCACTTTGAGGAAGTATCCGCCGTATCTGCGGGAGTCAAGGAGATTCGTGCCGTCATCTCCACGGCACGCCACAGGCTCTCCACGCAGGGTGAAGAAACCGTGCTGTTCATCGATGAGGTGCACCGTTTCTCGAAAACACAGCAGGATGCGCTCCTACCCGCTGTTGAAAACGGATGGGTGATCCTTGTGGCTGCGACCACCGAGAATCCGGCGTTTTCTGTGGTCTCGCCCCTTCTATCACGTTCTCTTCTTATTACGCTCCATGGGCTGGAGGATGCCGATGTGCGGGAACTCGTAGAACGCGCGCTTGCGGACGAACGGGGGCTCGCAGGCCGATTCGAGCTGGAGGAAGGCGCTGAGGATAACCTCGTGCGCATCGCGGGGCAGGACGGGCGGCGATCGCTGACCCTCTTGGAGGCGGCTGCTGACGGGGCACGCTCGCGCGGATCAACAACCATCGAGGTTGAGGACATTGCGCAGGCCGCTGACGGGGCCACCGTGCGCTACGATCGCGCCGGCGATCATCACTATGACGTGATTTCCGCGTTCATCAAGTCCATTCGTGGATCGAACGTGGATGCCGCCATGCACTATCTGGCGCGAATGCTGGCGGCGGGGGAGGATCCGCGATTCATTGCCCGGCGCATCATGATCTCCGCGGCAGAGGACGTGGGTATGGCCGATCCCTCCGCCCTCCAAACCGCCACGGCTGCGGCTCAGGCGGTTGCGCTGGTTGGCATGCCTGAGGCGCGCATCATTCTGGCAGAAGCCGTGGTGCACCTCGCAACGGCCCCCAAATCCAACCGTGCGTATAACGCTATCAACGCCGCGATGGCCGATGTTCAAGCCGGCAAGCTGGCCCCGGTGCCGCTGCCCCTGCGCAACGATGACTTCGCTGGGGCGAAGGATCTGGGGTATAAGGACGGATACAAGTACGCCCACGATTATGAGGGCGGCGTGGCCCAGATGGAGTTCATGCCCGAAGGCCTGGAAAACACCCGCTACTACGAACCGACGGACCGTGGATACGAAGCGAACGTCACACAGCGGCTGGGGCGCATACGCCGTGTTCTGGACGGCAGTGATGGTAGTCTTGGCTAGCTACCCTGGGGCCTTAGCCAATTGAGTTGGCCCCGCAGCCCGTCCGCAGCGGACGTGGTTGTGCACATAATTCGACAGGAGATTCATGTCTGCAAGCAACCGTAACCGCAAGCAGGTGCGCCAGTCGCGCGCACTCGGCCTAGCTCTGACCCCGAAGGCTGAGCGCTACATGCAGCGCCGCCCCTACCGTCCGGGTGAACACGGCCGTGGCCGCACCAAGGATTCGGACTACTCGGTCCGTCTGAAGGAAAAGCAGCGCCTGCGTGCACAGTACGGCATTCGCGAAGCGCAGATGCGCCGCGTATGGGAAGAGGCTCGCCGCCAGGACGGCCTGTCCGGTGAGAACCTCGTTGAGCTTCTTGAAATGCGCCTAGACGCCCTCGTGCTTCGTGCAGGCTTTGCCCGCACCACGGCTCAGGCCCGTCAGACCGTTGTTCACCGCCACATTCTGGTTGATGGACAGATCGTTGACCGCCCGTCCTTCCGCGTGAAGCCCGGTCAGGTTGTTCAGGTCAAGGCCCGCTCACAGGCCTCATCCCAATTCCTCATGGCCGCCGAGGGTGTTCATCGCGACGTTCTGCCCAAGGTTCCGGAATACTTGGATGTTGAGCTGGAGAAGCTGAAGTTCACGTTGGTTCGCCGCCCGAAGCGTGTTGAGGTCCCCGTGACCTGCGATGTCCAGATGGTCGTCGAGCACTACTCGCGCTAATCAGCACAATGAGAACGCGCCCTCCGGGGCGCGTTCTTGCTTACTGGAGGATATTGTGGAAATTACGCTTGGTGGCATCGCTGGCATCATCGCCGCCGTTGCCTTTGTTGCCCTTGTGATCGCACTGATTCGGCCGATCGCCAAACTTTCGGGAGTTGTTGACCAACTCGCCAATACCGTCAGCCAGATAACTGATCACACGCTGCCCGCAATTGATGAGGCGGCCCAGACAGTTCGTGATGCGAACGGCCAGCTAGCACGCGTGGACACCATCACGGCGGCTGCGGCACGCACGGCGGAGGACGTTTCGGCCCTCACCACGCTGGTGAGCTCCACGATCGCCGCACCTATCTTGGCCGTCCGCAAGGCAACGAACAAGGTAAAATCTGCTTTCGGTAACAAGACCCACGAGGACTGAGGTACACATGCGCACCGCTGAGATTCGCCAGCGTTGGCTCGATTACTTCGAGAAAAACGGACACCACATTCAGCCATCGGTACCGTTGGTATCGCCTGATCCTTCGATCCTTTTCACGATCGCCGGAATGGTTCCCTTCATTCCCTACATCGTGGGGACTGAGGAAGCGCCCTATCCGCGGGTGGCATCGGTGCAAAAGTGCATCCGTACCAATGATATTGAGAACGTGGGTAAGACAACCCGTCACGGCACGTTCTTCCAGATGTGCGGCAACTTCTCCTTCGGTGACTACTTCAAAGAGGGAGCCATCGAGCTGGCGTGGGGCCTGCTGACCTCACCCGTGGCCGATGGCGGCTACGGGCTGGATGGCGATCGCATCTGGGTCACCCTGTGGGAACACGATGATGCTGCTTACCACGAGTGGACCAAGGTTATCGGCTTGGATCCCAAGCACATTGTCAAACTCAAGCGCGAGGAGAACTTCTGGGACACCGGCCAGCCGGGCCCTGCTGGACCCTGCGCTGAAATCCACTATGATCGTGGGCCCGAATACGGTCCAGAGGCCGTGGGCGGCACGGTGGATCCTGGTGGCGATCGCTATTTGGAGATCTGGAATCTGGTTTTCGATCAGTACCTTCGCGGGCCCGGTGAGGGCAAAGACTACCCACTGCTGGGTGATTTGGACCAGACGTCAATTGACACGGGAGCTGGGCTCGAACGCATTGCGTTCCTACTGCAGGACAAGCCGAACATGTTCGAAACCGATCAGGTATATCCTGTCATTTCGGCAACCGAGGAATTTACCGGTAAACCATACGGGAAAGACCACGATCACGATGTGTTGATGCGTGTGATCGCTGATCATATCCGCTCTTCGATGATGCTGATCAACGATGGTGTTCGCCCCGGAAATGACGGTCGCGGTTACGTTTTGCGCCGGTTGTTGCGCCGTTCAGTTCGCTCGGTCCGCCTTCTTGGGGTGGACGACGTCGTAGTGCCCACCCTGATCACGGCCTCCAAGGACGCCATGAAGGAGTCATACCCCGAACTGGAAACGGGCTTCGATCAGATCCTTCAAGTTGCCAGTGCGGAGGAAGAAGCCTTCCGCCGCACGCTGAGCGCCGGCACACAGATATTCGATCTGGCAGTGTCCAAGGCTAAGAACAAGACCCTTTCGGGTTCCGACGCCTTCACTCTGCACGATACGTACGGATTCCCCATTGATCTCACGCTGGAGATGGCGGACGAACAAGGGGTCAAGGTTGATGAGCAGGGCTTCCGCACCCTCATGCAGGAGCAGCGCGATCGTGCGCGCGCCGATGCGAGGGCGAAGAAGACGGGCCACGTTGACGCCCACGTGTACCACGAGATTCAGGGCCAGAGCGGTTTGACCCGGTTCTTGGGCTACACGGAAGCCAGCGTAGAGGCTAAGGTTGTTGCCCTTCTCAAGGACGGTCAGCCGGTTCCGGCCGTGACCGAGCCCGGCGATATTGACGTGATCTTGGATCAGACTCCGTTCTACGCGGAGATGGGCGGCCAGCTAGCCGATCACGGCACAATTCAGGTGGCCGGTGGCGGATACATTCAGGTTCAGGACGTTCAGGCGCCCTTGAAGGGCCTGCATGTTCACCGCGGCTACTTGGCCGAAGGAACCGTGGCGCTGGACGATCGGGTGGTGGCCTCCATCGATACCGAGCGGCGTATTGATATTGCGCGTTCACACACGTCCACTCATATGGTTCACAAGGCGCTTCACGAGTACTTGGGGGAGCAGGCAACTCAGGCCGGTTCCGAGAACTCACCATCGCGGATGCGCTTCGATTTCCGTCACGGCACCTCGGTTCCTGCCGACGTGCTCAATGATATCGAAGCGCGGGTCAATGATCGGCTCCAGGATAATCTGCTGGTCACTGACGAGGTCATGGATCTGGACAGTGCGCGCAAGGCTGGTGCCATGGCACTCTTCGGAGAAAAGTACGGTAAGGAAGTCCGCGTTGTTTCGATCGGTGGTGACTGGTCCAAGGAACTGTGCGCCGGTACCCACGTTCACGAAACCGGGCAGATCGGGCTTGTGACTGTGCTGGGCGAGGCATCCATCGGTTCCGGAGTGCGGCGTATTGACGCACTTGTTGGGGATCGGGCCTATGAGCAGGGCGCCAAGGAGCGCGCACTGGTATCCCAGATCTCCTCGATGATGGGTGTTCGCGCTGACGAACTACCCGAGCGTATTGATTCCATGCTGGGGCGCTTGAAGGCCGCTGAGAAGCTCATCGGGGCGATGCGCCGTGAGCGTTTGGCCGGTGGCGTGGATGCGGTAGTCAAGTCTCCACGCCACATCGGAGATGCCTCCGTGTATGTTGGGGCTCTTGGAGAAGTGGACGGTGCCGACGATGTGCGGACCTTCGCCAACGATGTCCGCGGGCGGTTGGATAATCACTCCACATCAGTTGTTGTGGTGACCGGCATTGTCAACGGGCGTCCTTCCATCGTGGTGACAACTACCGAAGGCGGCCGCGAACACGGTATCCGCGCGGGCAAGCTTGTCAGCGTGGCGGCCAAGGTGCTTGGCGGCGGCGGTGGCGGCAAGGACGATATCGCTCAGGGCGGCGGTACAGACGCCAGCAAGATCGATGCGGCTCAGGCTGCGATCGAGACTCAGCTCGGTTGATGCGCCCGGGAAAGAGACTTTCCATCGACGTGGGTCAGGCTCGCGTTGGGGTTGCTACATGCGATCCCGATGCGATCCTTGCCACGCCCGTCACCACTCTGGCGCGGAATGGATCCGATATCCGGCTCGCTGCAAAGATGGTCAAGGAGCAGGGCATTATCGAAGTGATCGTTGGCCTGCCATTCAACATGGACGGCACGGAGGGTGCTTCGGCCCGCCATGCGCGATCATGGGCAGGTAAGCTGGCAAAAAAAGTTACACCTGTTCCCGTAAGACTCGTGGACGAACGGTTGTCCACAGTCACTGCACACGCGCAGCTATCCGAATCGGGCAGGGGATCACGCACGCACCGCTCAGTAGTGGATCAAGCGGCGGCGATCGTTATTCTAGAGTCTGCTCTGGAATTCGAGCGGCGCACTGGAAACGAGCCAGGTGAAATCGTCCAGCCAGAAAGGAAAGCATGAGTGACATCTTCGAAACACTAGAAGACGCACCCGCGCGTAAGCAGCGGCGTTGGACCACCCCTGTGCTTGTCTCGTTCATTGTCATGATCTTGACAGCAACGGCCTATGCGTTGATTCCAGAAGTCATTCCCGATACTGATTCAGTTTCGGATTACGACGGTCCCGGTAGCGGCGCCGTGAGCGTAGAGATTCCCGAGGGAAGTTCTGGCAAGGCGATGGCCGCGATTCTCGTGGATAATGACGTGGTTGCCACCGAAAAGGCCTTCGTTGATGCGTTCAACAACGATCCGCGTTCGGGAAGTATCCAACCGGGAACGTATACCCTGCACGAAAAGATGTCGGCAGCCGGGGCCGTGTCTGCGCTTCTTGATCCAGCGGCCAAGGCCGATCAGAAGGTGACCATCCCCGAGGGATGGCCGAAGTGGCGTGTGTACGAGCGCCTAGACAGCGTGCTGGGACTGGAGCCCGGGGCCAGTGAGCAGGCCGCAGAAGAAGGCGATATCGGGCTGCCAGAAGAGGCAGGCGGGGATCCAGAAGGCTGGTTCGCTCCGCTCACCTACACATTTGCCCCCGAAACCACGCCTGAAGAGGCGCTCGCCCAGATGGTGGATACGCGAGTCTCGCAGATGCAGGATCTTGGCATTGATCGCGACAAGTGGGAGGAGTCCCTGATCAAGGGCTCTATTCTGGAGCGCGAAGCCGGTAGTTTTGCTGACTACAACATGGTGGCAGCCGTGATCGACAATCGCATCGATGATACCGATGAGGTTAACGGGCTGCTTCAGATGGACTCCACGGTGCTGTATGGCCAAGGCCTTGATGGCGGCGTACCCAATCGGGAGCAGCTTGATGAAGATACCCCGTACAACACCTACATTCACAAAGGCCTCCCGCCCACACCTATCGGGGCGACGGGCAAGGAAGCTCTGGCTGCCGTTGCCGAACCTGCTGACGGGGACTGGCTCTACTTTGTGACAGTCAACCTTGATACCGGCGAAACCAAGTTCTCCTCGGATTACAAGGAACACCAAAAGTATGTGAAAGAGTTCCGCGAGTGGATGGAAGAGAATCCTCAGGATTGATCATCTGGGCTGGCTCGGATACAGATCTCTACTTCCGGCTGCTCAGTGCCGGTAGCCCGTGTGCCGTGGTAGCGGCGGATACGCCGTTGCCTGACCTTCTTGCTGCGCGTGAGGGGGACTGGCGCGGGATTGCCGTAGCCCCCGGGATGGAGGGGCTGCGCGCCGCTGAAAGCTCAGATGGCCTTGCTCGGGCCGTGGGCTTCGCCGATACCCTTGCCTTTGCTGGCAACCTCCCCGGTGCCTTCGGCTTCCTCGCGCGTGTGGGCGGAATGGTGGCAGCAATTCGCGAGGCCTGCGGCGCACCGTATCTGGCTGGGACAGCACGAATCAACGCCACGGGGCCCGTGGCGTGGGCCGGATTGGCCGCGCTCACTCAGTTACGAGTTGAGCGGATCGAATCGCGCCCGGACGCGTTGGTGGGGGCCGTTGCCCACCGCTTGGGTGTGACGGTGAGCGCGCCGCGGGGCGAGGCCCGCGTAACGTTCGATGGTGAAGGATTTGCCGTGGACGATATCCGCGTTAGTGGCGATCGCGTGGAGCTGCATACCGCAGCCGCCCAAATCCGGCTTTTGACCAGCCGCGCGCCTGATATGGGAGCCATGGAGCGGTCCTGAAGGGGCCTGTGGATAACTTCTGCGGCATGGTTGGCCACTGGCTTAGCCTTCGTGCATGGAGTTTTGGGGGAGAGAGCGGGTTCTGCGCCGGGCGGTTGATCCCGGCGTGGCATTGGCGATGGGCGCTGCGTGGGGCACCGTCCTACTCGTGCTTTCCTTTGTTATATCGGGGACGTTGCGTGGCTCGGCCCTCGTATTCATTCCTCTGGTGGTTGCTGCCTACGTGGATTCGGTGCGCCACCTGCTTCCTGACCCTCTGTTGCTCACGGCGGGGGCGTGCGCTCTTCTGGCTGGCATCGCGGATTCCACGCTGGGCGTCTCCACATTCCTTGCCGCGGGCGGCGGGCTAGTGGTTGGCCAGCTACTGAGTTACATCAGCTCGCTGGGACGCGGCGATGCGAAGCTTCTGGGGGTACTTGGCCTGTGGCTCGGACCCGCTGTTGTTGGTGCGGTGGCAGTGGCGATCCTTGGCGCCGGTATCTATGCGCTGTTGCTGATGATGACCCGGCGTGCAGGTGCACAGACGGCGATTGCGCTGGGCCCGTGGCTGGTGGCGGGCGGATTCTGCACATTCATCGCACTCTAGATTGTGGGGACGCACGGGTGTTCACACGGGTGTACCGTTTCGCGAAACTCGATAGACTAGTGGGCAACATCCGTGGGGTGCTCGTGCAGGAGACTGTACGGCGAAGGTGTGTCAGGCAAGGAACTCCACAATGTCTGCTCTGTCTCAAGAACAACGCGCGTCATCTCTTCGCGCAATGCAAGATGGCGAATTCGATGTTCTGGTGGTTGGTGGCGGCGTCACTGGCGCCGGCATCGCACTAGACGCGGCCTCGCGCGGGCTACGTACTGCTGTTATCGAAGCGCAGGATTGGGCATCGGGAACTTCTTCTCGGTCCTCACGGCTGGTCCACGGCGGACTTCGCTACCTGTATAACCTCGATTTCAAGCTGGTGGCCGAAGCGTTGCACGAACGCGGCAATCTGCTCACCACGATCGCGCCCCATCTGGTTGAAGCCCAACCATTCCTTTGGCCTCTCAAAACCCCGGTGATCGAGCGCGCCTACTCCGCCGTGGGCGTTGGCATGTACGATGCGTTGGCTGTTGCCGGCGCTGGTGGTCATAAGACCGTCCCACTCCAGCATCATCACACGAAAAAGGGCGCACTGAAGCGCTTCCCAGAGATCAAAGAATCGGCACTGACGGGTGCCATCGAGTTCTACGATGCACGCGTGGACGATGCCCGGCTAGTGATTACGCTGATCCGCACGGCCCTGTCCTACGGTGCGCAGGCCGCCAGCCGCACCCGCGTTCACGAGTTCCTCAAGGATTCGACCGGCCGGGCAACTGGGGCCGTGGCCACAGATCTTGAATCCGGCGAGGAAGTAACCGTTCACGCTAAGCACGTCATTAACGCCACCGGAATTTGGACCGAAAAGACGCAGGATCTGGCGGGCGGCACTGGTGGCCTGAAGGTTCTGGCCAGCAAGGGCGTCCACATCGTTATTCCACGCGAGCGCTTCACTGCGAAGACGGGAATCTTCTTACGCACCGAAAAGTCCGTGCTGTTCATTATCCCGTGGCAGCACTATTGGGTTATCGGGACAACTGATACGGCATGGCACGAACAGCTCAAGCATCCAGTGCCTACGTCAGAAGACATTGACTACATTCTCGAGCAAGCCAACAAGATTCTGGATAAGCCGCTGACACGTGAGGATATTATCGGCACCTATGCTGGCCTGCGCCCGTTGCTTCAGCCGAAAGTGTTGGACGAATCCAAATCAACGAAGGTGTCCCGCGAGCACACGGTCACCGAGGTGATTCCAGGAATGGTAGCCATTGCCGGTGGCAAGCTGACCACCTATCGCGTTATGGCAGAGGACGCCGTGGACTTCGCGCTTGGCGAGGACGAGGCGAAGCGCAACCCGTCCGTCACCAGTAGCCTCCCGCTGGATGGTGCGGCAGGATACAACGCTACGCTCAACCAGTCCGCCCGATTGGGCGCGACGTATGGGTTCGATGCGGACCGTATGAAGCACCTGCTTTCGCGCTATGGAAGTGAGATCACCGACCTGCTGGCGGACATTGATGCCGATCCAGAGCTTGGCAAGCCTTTGGAGGCTGCTCCTCAGTTCTTGCGGGCAGAGGTCCACCGCGCATGCACCGTCGAGGGTGCCCTGCATCTAGAGGACATCTTCGTGGCGCGCGTTCGCCTGAACTCCGAGGCCCGTGATCGCGGCGGTGCAGCGGTTGATGAGATTGCCGATATTGCTGCGGCAGCTCTTGGCTGGAGCGAAGAGAAGAAGGAATCGGAAAAGGCGAACTACCGCGAGCGCATCGCGGCCGAGCTGGCGGCCGAGGCCGAGGATACGGACGCGGCGGCGTCTGCTGCGCGTACAGCGGCACCTGACATCATCGGTTAACTATACAATCAGGGCTATGTTGCGTTGGAGTACAGCTGGAGAATCCCACGGGCGAGCCCTGATTGCCTTGATGGAGGGCGTGCCTGCCGGCGTGCACCTCACGAGTGATGAGGTGCGCGCCGCCTTGGCCCGCCGCCGGGCAGGTTACGGGCGGGGTGCGCGCCAAAAGTGGGAGCAAGATGAGCTGACTGTGCTCTCCGGATTTCGGCACGGGGAATCGATCGGTTCGCCGGTGACGTTCCAGATCGGAAACTCCGAGTGGCCGAAGTGGGAAACCGTCATGTCCCCAGATCCGGTGGAGAAGGACTCCCTTCTCATTGACGCAGGCACGGGCGATGAGCGCGAGGTTGCACGCAACCGCCCACTCACCACACCGCGGCCTGGCCATGCGGACCTGACAGGCATGAACAAGTACGGGTTTGACGATGCGCGTCCGGTCCTCGAACGGGCATCCGCGCGCGAAACCGCGGCCCGGGTTGCGCTGGGAGCTTTGGCGGGTGCCATTAACCGCGACGGCGCCGGTATCACCGTAGTGTCACACGTGCTCTCGCTCGGTTCCGCTGAGGATGCTTCGGGCTACGTGCCAACCCCTGCCGATGCGGATGCGTTGGACGCTTCGCCAGTTCGGTGCGTTGATGCGGCCAGTGAACAAGCGATGATGGCCGCCGTTGATAGTGCCAAGAAGGCCGGAGATACGCTGGGCGGGATTATCGAGGTAGTTCTCTATGACGTTCCGGTGGGTTTGGGCACGTACGCGACACCACTGGGGCGCCTAGACGCCCAACTGGCCGCCGCCATGATGTCCATCCAGTCAGTCAAGGGCGTGGAGATTGGCGACGGGTTTGACAGTGCCAGACGCCCAGGAAGCGCCGCGCACGATGAGATCGTCCGCGAATCCGGGCATACCCATCGCGTCACCAATCGCGCCGGCGGCATCGAAGGTGGCATGTCCAACGGTGAACCGATCAGGATTCGAGTGGCATTTAAGCCGATTTCAACCGTGCCTCGGGCCTTGCAGACGATCGATACACTCACCGGCGAAGCGGCCACGGCCCTTCACCAGCGCAGCGATACCACCGCGGTGGTTCCTGGAGCGGTTGTTGCCGAAGCTATGGCCTCCCTTGTGGTAGCGAATGCCTTGACGGACAAATTCGGCGGAGATTCCATCGCTCAGATTCAGGCTGCTTTAGCTTCCTACATTGAATCGATCCCCGAGGTTCGCCGATGAGCGTGCGGGCCGTTTTCGTGGGAATGCCCGGTTCGGGCAAGTCCACGGTTGGCAGGCTGGTTGCCGCGGAACTCGGGATAGAGTTTCGAGATTCTGACGCCTTAATCATCGAGCAGGATGGCCGGACCATCCCACAGATTTTCGAGGAGAGTGGAGAATCTGGATTTCGGGAGATCGAGGCGCGTGTGATTCAACAGGCGCTTGAGGACTATCACGGTGTTCTTTCCTTAGGAGGGGGAGCGGTTCTCAGCGAATCGACGAGGACTGCTCTGAAGGACCACCCCGTGTTCTTCATCGAGGTTGAGCCCGCCGAGCTCCTGCGGCGCGTGGTGAAATCGCACACGGTTCGCCCTCTCGTGGCTGATGATCCCGAGGCTCAGCTCGCGGAACTAGGTCTCGTGCGCGAGCCCCTGTACCGTGAAGTGGCCCGATTCAGAGTAACCTCGAATGATCTGCCCGTTGTGGGTGTGGTGCGAAAAGTGTTGGAGGAACTTGCGTGATTATCCTTGTGGGGCCACCGGGGGCGTTGGCTCCGGAAGTGGCCGCGGAGCTATCGGCCCGCACGGGCTGGGAATACGGCGATACACAGGGGCTCATCGATAGTCTCGCTACACCGGAGGGTATCGATTCGTATACCGAAGAGAACATGAGGGCCATTGAGCACGAGGTGGCACTGGCAGCTCTTGGCGATCTGGAACCGGGAGCGCACAGGATTCTCGCGCTTGGCTCGGGTTGTTTGGGTAATTCGCGGGAGGACTCACAGTTCGCGGATGTTCGGGCGCGGTTGGCCACACTACGAGAGGGCGGCGCCCACGTTGTTCACCTGACCGCATCGCTGAAGGTGCTCTCACACCGTAACGGGCTGGACGGCCCGCGCCTTGCCGCGGTGGCCTCCCCTCGCCGTATTTTCTTTACTCAGCTTTCCACGCGCTCACCGCTGTACGAGGCCGCCTCGGACCTCACCATCGATACATCGGATCGCAATGCCGGCGAGGTGGCGCTTGACGTGGTAGGACGCGTTTCATAACGGCGTTGTCCCGAACGCCGGCTAGGACGCGGTATTCTAGACACGGTACAAAACTGATGAGATGGGAATTCGTGTGGCTACCACTAACGAGCTGAAGAATGGCATGGTCCTTCGTATCGAAGGTCAACTCTGGAGCATTGTTGAGTTCCAGCACGTCAAGCCGGGCAAGGGTCCCGCCTTTGTCCGCACGAAGATGAAGAATGTGCGCACCGGCAAGTCAGTGGATCGGACCCTGAACGCTGGCGTCAAGGTGGAAACGGCAACTGTGGACCGCCGCGACATGCAGTACCTATACAACGACGGCACTGATTACATCTTCATGGATATGGCTGATTACGATCAGATCCCGGTTTCCCCAGAACTGGTTGGCGATGCAGCCAACTTCCTCTTGGAGAACCAAGAAGTTATCGTGGCCTCGAACGATGGTCAGGTCTTGTTCGTTGAGCTTCCCCCGTCGGTTGTTCTGACGGTCACATACACGGAGCCGGGCCTGCAGGGTGACCGTTCCTCGGCTGGAAGCAAGCCAGCAACACTGCAAACGGGTTACGAAGCGCAGGTTCCGCTGTTCATCAATCAGGATGACAAGGTCAAGGTGGATACCCGCACTGGCGAATACATTTCGCGAGTAACTGAGTAAATGGCACGAACAACACAGCGGCGCCGAGCACTGGATGTGCTTTTCGAGGCCGATGAGAAGGATCTCCTTTCGGCGGATCTCCTCATCGAACTCCTCGAAGAGCGCCAACTCGTCTCAACGGCGCAAGTTCCGATTGGGGATTTCGGCTCTCAGATTGTGCGCGCCTATGCGGGTGACATGCTGAATGTTGATACCTTGATTGAGGCCGCGAGTGAGGACTGGGCGCTCGACCGTATGAACACGGTTGATCGCTCGATCCTCCGGCTCGGGGCTGCGGAGCTCTCCGTTCTGCTCACCAAGCGTGCGGCAGTGGTCACGGAGTGGGCGGATATCGCCAGAGAACTCTCCACGGATCGATCCGTCGGTTTCGTCATGGGCGTTCTCAATAAGGTAGCGGATATCCGCGAACGCGAAACACAAAACTGAATAATCCTGTCCTTTAACACCCGTCCAGTGAGGCGGGAAAGGAGGCCCTCGTGGCACAAATATTGGATTCAGATGATATCTCCCGATCGCTCCGGCGCATCGCGCATGAGATCATCGAGCGCAACCACGGAGCAGAGAATCTTCTGCTCCTCGGCATCCCCACAAGGGGAGTGCCCCTAGCTCACCGGTTGCGTGATGCACTGGCCGATGTGGGGGTGAATGTTCCACTCGGCACCCTCGACATCACGATGTATCGCGATGATCTGCGATCCCAACCCACCCGGACACTGGGTCCCACCCAAATCCCCGGAACCATTGACGGCAAAATCGTTGTGCTCGTAGACGATGTCCTGTTCTCAGGACGTACGATCCGCGCGGGGCTCATGGCCCTCTCCGATATCGGCCGCCCCGAAGCGGTACAGCTGGCCGTTCTTGTAGATCGCGGACACCGCGAACTGCCCATTCGGGCGGACTATGTGGGAAAGAATCTTCCCACCTCACGCAGCGAACGCGTGATGGTCACCCTCTCTGAAACCGATGATCACGATGGTGTTCGGATCGAGGAGGACTGATATGAAACACCTACTCGACACTGAATCCCTTTCACTCGACGAAGCATTGAACCTGCTGGACACCACGGAAGCGGTGGCGGCAACCCAAGCACGAACGATCAAGACACTGCCTGTGCTGCGCGGACACACGGTCTCCACGATGTTCTTCGAGGATTCCACGCGCACGCGACTGTCCTTTGAAACGGCGGCCGATCGCCTGTCCATGGATTGCATCTCCTTCTCCGCGAAGGGATCATCCGTGTCCAAGGGCGAATCGCTCAAGGACACCGCTCAAACCATTGTGGCCATGGGCGCTGAGGCGCTCATTGTGCGCCACCATGCCTCCGGCGCTCCCCAGCGCTTGGCGAACGCAGGTTGGGTGGATGTGCCGATCATCAACGCTGGTGATGGCATGCACGCTCATCCCACTCAGGCATTCTTGGATGCTTTTACGATGCGCCGCCACTTCTTCGATGAGTCCAAAGGTAAGGATCTGGCAGGCCTACGCGTGCTGATCGTGGGGGATGTCCTCCACTCACGCGTTGCCCGCTCGGATGTTCACCTCCTGCACAAGCTCGGAGCCCAGGTTACCTTGGTTGCTCCGGCCACATTGTTGCCGGTGAACATGGAGAACTGGCCGTGCGAGGTGTCCTATTCCTTTGACGAAGCTTTGGCTACTCACCCTGACGTGGTGATGATGCTCCGTGTCCAGCATGAGCGCATGGGCTCAGGTGGGTTCTTCCCCTCACCACGCGAGTACCAGTACAACTATGGGCTCGATGAGGCCCGCCTTGGCGCGGCTGGCAGCCAAGCGCTGGTCATGCACCCTGGCCCGATGAACCGAGGCTTGGAAATTACGGCGGGAGCCGCTGATTCCGTCCAATCGGTTGTGACCGAACAGGTCACCAACGGCGTATCCGTCAGGATGGCTGCGCTCTACCTCTTGTTGGCACACGGTGAGGAGATTTCGGCATGAGCACCTACATTATTCGTCACGCAGACCTTCTTGGTAACGGCCCGGTTGATATTTGCATCGCCGACGGACTGATCGCGCAGGTGGGCCCGAACCTCCAGATTGATGGCGAGGCCACGGAGATCGAGGCCGATGGGCTCATCGCCCTCCCGGGTCTCGTGGACCCCCACACCCACTTGCGTGAGCCGGGACGCGAGGATCAGGAAACGGTTCTGACGGGAAGCCGTGCGGCCGCCGCCGGTGGTTACACCTGCATCAATGCCATGCCCAACACCAACCCGGTGCAGGACAACCGGGCCGTGGTGGAGCAAGTCTTAGAATTTGGCAGGGTCGCAGGCTACGCGGATGTTCGCCCGGTAGGCGCCGTGACGGCTGGATTAGAAGGAAAGAAGTTGGCCGCGCTTGGTCCGATGGCCGAATCTGGGGCGCAGGTTCGATATTTTTCCGACGACGGTAAGTGCGTATCTGATCCAGTGCTCATGCGCCGTGCGCTTGAATACGTCAAATCTTTCAATGGAGTAGTTGCTCAACACGCTCAGGATCCGGGCCTGACCAAGGGCGCGCAGATGCATGAAGGAGAGGTGTCCGCAGAACTCGGGCTGGCTGGCTGGCCAGCGGTGGCAGAAGAGGCGATCGTTGCTCGCGATTGCCTTCTCGCCGCGCACGTGGGTTCGCGGGTCCACATTCTTCATCTGTCCACTCGCGGATCGGTTGATCTGGTGCGGTGGGCGAAGAAGCGGGGGTATCCCGTCACGGCAGAGGCAACGCCCCACCATTTGAGCCTTGATCACACCGAGGCGCGTTCCTACGATCCACGCTTTAAAGTGAACCCGCCGCTGCGGACGCAAGATGATGTTGCCGCCCTACGCGAGGGCGTTGCCGACGGCACGATCGATGTTATTGGCACCGATCACGCCCCGCACGCCATCGAAGAAAAGGATGTGGAGTGGAACGCCGGTGCCAACGGCATGATCGGGTTGGAGACTGCGCTGTCCATCGTCAAGGAATCGTTGGTGGATACCGGGCTGTGCTCTTGGGAGGACGTGGCGAGGCTCATGAGCTACGAGCCCGCCACGATCTGCCAGAATCCCGGGCAGGGCCGCCCAATCGAACCGGGCGAGCCAGCCAATATCTGCCTTTTTGATCCCCATGCCACGCGCACGATCTACGGGAGCGCGCAGCATTCGGCAGCGCGCAATACCCCGTGGGAGGGACGCGAGATCTCGGGCGAGGTCCGATACACCTTCTTGCGCGGAGTTCCAACAGTGTGGGCAGGCAAGCTTAAGGAGAACCTGTGAGAGAACCAGCACTTGTTGTGCTCGAAGATGGCACGGTGTTCAGCGGGCACGCCTACGGGGCTCGCGGGCGCACGCTAGGCGAGATCGTCTTTTCCACCGGTATGACCGGCTATCAGGAAACATTCACGGATCCCTCCTATCACCGCCAGATCATCGTCATGACGGCACCGCATATTGGCAACACCGGAGTGAATGCGGAGGATCCAGAATCCTCTCGCATCTGGGCCTCTGGGATCGTTGTGCGTGACCCGGCACGCCGCGCCTCCAACTGGCGCGCCACCGGCACCTTAGATGAGGAACTGGAGCAGCAGAACGTTGTGGGTATTTGCGATATTGATACCCGCGCGCTCACACTCCACCTACGTGATCGCGGGGTGATGCGCGCTGGCATCTTCTCCGGCGGCGCACTGCCCGCCGGTGCGGCAGAGAAGAATCCAGCCGCCATTGAGGTGCTCGTGGACCTTGTTAAGGCCGAGCCGTCCATGGCCGGCGCCAATCTAGCCAGCGAGGTCACCACGCCCGAGGCCTACACGGTGGAACCCGATGGGCAACCCGTGGCCACCGTGGTGGCTGTGGATCTGGGCATCAAGGCCCGCACCCCAGCGCGGCTCGCCCAGCGCGGAGCGCGCGTGATTGTTGTCCCGCAATCTGTCACCATCTCCCAGATCAAGGCATTCGCGCCGGACGGCGTGTTCTTCTCCAATGGTCCGGGAGATCCCGAAGCATCAACAGCAGAGGTGGATCTTCTGCGCGAAGTTCTGGACGCAGGTTACCCATTCTTCGGAATCTGCTTCGGAAACCAGTTGCTGGGCAGAGCGCTTGGTTACGGCACGTACAAGCTTGAATACGGGCACAGGGGAGTCAACCAACCGGTCCTTGACCGGGCCACCGGCAAGGTGGAGATCACGGCGCATAACCACGGCTTCGCCGTGGATGCTCCCACGGATCACACATCCACTGCACCGTTCGAGGACGGAAAGTATGGACGCGTGGACGTGTCCCACGTAGGCCTCAATGACGGCGTGGTGGAGGGGCTGAACTGCCTCGATATCCCTGCCTTCTCCGTCCAGTATCACCCGGAGGCCGCAGCCGGACCACACGATGCGGACTACCTCTTTGACCGATTCATCAACCTTATGGAGGCCAACTGATGCCACGCCGTCAAGATATTTCCTCCGTACTGGTGATCGGTTCAGGGCCGATCGTCATTGGTCAGGCCTGCGAGTTCGATTACTCGGGAACTCAGGCCTGCAAGATCCTTCGCGAAGAGGGCCTTCGAGTTATTCTGGTGAACTCAAATCCCGCCACGATTATGACCGATCCGGAGATGGCCGACGCCACCTATATCGAACCCATCACTCCTGACGTGGTGGAACGCGTGATCGCCAAAGAGCACCCCGATGCACTCTTGCCAACGCTCGGTGGCCAAACCGCCCTGAATACGGCGATGGCGCTTGATGAGTCCGGCGTGTTGGACCGCTACGGTGTTGAACTGATCGGCGCCCGCGCCGAAGCCATCACGAAGGGCGAGGATCGCGACGAATTCAAGAAGGTCGTGGATAAGTGCGGGGCGGAATCTGCCCGCTCCATCATCTGCAACACGCTCGCTGAATGCCACGAGGCGGCCGAGGAGCTCGGCTACCCCCTCGTGGTTCGCCCTTCCTTCACAATGGGCGGGCTCGGATCTGGTTTCGCTTACGGCCCCGCAGATTTGGACCGCATCGCGGGCCAGGGCCTTCACTACTCTGCCACCACCGAAGTTCTTCTTGAAGAATCGATTCTCGGATGGAAAGAGTATGAGCTTGAGATCATGCGAGATCAAGCGGATAACGTCGTCGTCGTCTGTTCTATCGAAAACGTAGATCCGGTGGGCGTGCATACCGGTGATTCCATCACCGTTGCTCCAGCGCTCACACTCACGGACCGTGAGTACCAGAAGCTCAGGGATATCGGAATCGCGATCATCCGGGAAGTGGGCGTGGATACCGGCGGATGTAATATCCAATTTGCGGTGGACCCGGCTACTGGGCGAATCATCGTGATCGAAATGAACCCGCGCGTGTCCCGTTCCTCCGCACTGGCCTCCAAGGCCACGGGGTTCCCGATCGCGAAACTGGCCGCGCGCCTCGCACTGGGATACACGCTGGACGAAATTCCCAACGACATTACCCGCTCCACTCCGGCCTCCTTTGAACCCACGCTCGATTACGTGGTAGTCAAGGTTCCGCGGTTCGCCTTCGAGAAGTTCCCCTCGGCCGATCCTGTGCTGACCACCACCATGAAATCCGTGGGTGAGGCGATGGCGATCGGGCGAAACTTTGCCGAGGCCCTTCAAAAGGCGATGCGCTCGATCGATAAGTCTGGCTCCGTGTTTACGTGGGCGGGCAAGAGCGAAGGCGCGGATCTGGCCAAACTGGTGGAGGAGGCGGCCACCCCCACGGAGGGACGGCTGGTCAAGGTTCAGCAGGCGCTCTATTCTGGCGCGACTCTGGAGGACCTGTTCAATTCCACGAAGATCGATCCGTGGTTCCTTGATCAGATATGCCTCATCAACGAGGTGGCCGAGGAAGTTGGCGATAGCCCAACGCTTGCCTCCGATGTGTTGGCGTACGCCAAGCGGTACGGGTTCTCTGATGCCCAAATCGCTCAGATCCGCGGGTTGAGCGAAGAAACGGTTCGGGAGATCCGGCGATCATACGGCATCCACCCCGTCTTCAAGACCGTGGATACGTGTGCGGGCGAATTTGCCGCGAACACGCCATATCACTACTCGAGCTACGACGAACAGAGTGAGGTGGCTCCCCGGCAGCGTGAAGCCGTGATCATTCTGGGATCGGGCCCGAACCGTATCGGACAGGGAATCGAATTCGATTACTCGTGTGTTCACGCGAGCCAAACCCTCTCCGAGGCCTATGAAACCGTCATGGTGAACTGCAACCCGGAAACGGTTTCCACGGACTATGACATCTCCGATCGCCTGTACTTCGAGCCGCTGACGCTCGAGGACGTACTGGAGGTATACGAGGCGGAAAAGGCGGCCGGTCCTGTGGCCGGAATGATCGTACAGCTGGGCGGGCAAACGCCCCTCTCGCTAGCCAAGGATCTGCAGAGCGCCGGCGTACCCATCATCGGTACGCAACCCGAGGCGATCGATGCCGCCGAGGACCGTTCGCTGTTCGGGGGAGTGCTTGCTAGTGCCGGGCTGGATGCCCCAGCCTATGGCACAGCCACAACCGATGAGCAGACCATCGAAATCGCCAATCGGGTGGGATATCCCGTGCTGGTGCGCCCCTCCTACGTGCTGGGCGGGCGCGGCATGGAAATCGTGTATGCGGAAGGCCAGTTGCGCGAGTATCTGGCGCGCCACGAAGATTCCCGTGTGGATGCTTCACGGCGGCGAGCCCCGTTGCTTGTGGACCGGTTCCTTGACGCGGCCACTGAGATTGATGTGGACGGGCTGTATGACGGTCAGGAGCTATTCCTTGGCGGCGTCATGGAGCACATCGAGGAATGTGGTATTCATTCGGGCGATTCCGCCTGTGTGCTTCCTCCAATCACCCTGTCCCAATCTGTCATGGAGCGGATCAGGCAGGCCACGGAAGCGATCGCGGCTGGCGTGGGCGTGCGTGGGCTCATCAACATCCAGTTCGGGTTGATGAACGATGTTCTCTACGTGATCGAGGCTAATCCTCGCGCTTCGCGCACCGTGCCGTTTGTTTCCAAGGCCACGGGAGTGCAGTTGGCGAGGGCCGCTTCGTGGGTCATGGCTGGAAAGTCTATAGCCGAGCTGCGCGATTCTGGGCTGTTGCCAGCACGTGATGCCACGGTTTTAGACCTGCGTGCCCCGATCGCCGTTAAGGAAGTAGTTCTCCCCTTCAAGCGGTTCCAAACCAAGACAGGCGCCGTCGTGGATACCATTCTGGGTCCCGAGATGCGGTCAACTGGTGAGGTGATGGGATTTGACTCCACCTTCCCCGTGGCCTTCGCGAAGGCCCAGAAGGGCGCCTACGGTGGGCTGCCGGAAGACGGAAACATCTTCGTTTCGCTGTCCGATGTGGACAAGGGGGCTGCCATCCATCCGATTCTGTACCTGGTGGAGCACGGCTTCGAGATTTTTGCCACGGCGGGAACGGCCTCGGTGCTGACCCGTTACGGTATCCCCGCCACCACGGTTCGCAAGGAATCCGAAGGGATCGGGCCGAATGGCGAGCCCACCATCGTGGACCTCATCAACTCGGGGGCGATCGATATGGTGCTCAACACACCCGGAACACGCGAATCTCGTAAGGACGGCTACGCCATTCGCGCGGCCTCAACGGCAGCTGACAAGCCGATCATCACCACCGTCAAGGAGTTCGCCGCGGCCGTTCAGGCCATTGCGGCCTCCCGGCGTGGAGAGTTTGCGGTCAAGAGCCTGCAGGATTGGATGGAGGCGAAGTGAACTTCGGAGAACGCCTAGCGGATCGAATGGACGATCTGGGCCCCGTTGCCGTGGGGATTGATCCGCATGCTGGGCTGTTAGATGCGTGGGGGCTTCCCGATAGCGCAGCCGGTGTGCGTGAGTTTGGGCTGCGCACCGTGGATGCCTTGTGGGAGAGAGCGGCGGCCTTCAAGCCGCAGTCCGCCTTCTTCGAGCGGCACGCGGCCGCCGGTGTTGGTGCGTTAGAGGATGTGATGGAGCACTGCCGCCAATCGGGTGTGCCCACCATTTTGGACGTGAAGCGCGGGGATATCGGTTCCACGATGGACGGGTATGCTGACGCCTACTTGTCTGGGCCGCTTCGCGCCGATGCCATCACGGTTTCGCCCTATTTGGGGCCGGGTTCCCTTTTGACGACGGCGAGGCGCGCTCTTGCAGGCGATCAGGGGCTGTTCGTTCTTGGCCTGACCTCCAATCCCGAAGGTGCCGACATTCAGCATGTTGGGGGATCTGGCGCGAGTGTTGCTGGGAAAGTGGCGCAGGCTGTCAGTGCGTGGAACGAAGCGGCGGCACCCGGAACCGTTGGTCCGTTCGGGCTTGTGGTGGGTGCCACCATCGGGGATGCGGCACGCGAGCTAGGCATCGATTTGGCGAGCTTCCGCGGCATCTTCCTCGCGCCTGGTGTGGGCGCGCAGGGAGCCGGGGGCAAGGAAGTTCGCGAGGTATTTGGGGATGCGCGCGTGCTTGCATCTGCCTCACGTTCCATCCTCGGGCGAGGGCCGGATGCTGCCGGATTGCGCGGGGGATTAGCGGCCATCGTCGATTCACTGTAGTGCCGCTGGAGTAGGATATGCCCATGGAACAGTCTCATCATGTGTTTCTCCTCGCTGGCCCTTCAGGAGTTGGGAAGGGCACCGTATTGCACGAACTGCGCGCACGCGATCCTGAGTGTTGGATATCCGTTTCGGCTACCACGCGCCCGGCTAGGCCGGGAGAAATCGATGGCGTTCACTACCATTTCGTGAGCGATCAGCAGTTTGATGAGCTCGTGGCAGCTGATCAGATGCTCGAGTGGGCGGTGGTGCACGGCAAGCATCGCTACGGAACTCCTCGCGGACCCGTTGAGGAGGCTGTGGCCGCCGGGCACATCGCCATCCTCGAGTTGGATCTGGACGGCGCGCGCCAAATCCGGCAATCCATGCCAGATGTGTTTCAGGTATTCCTCAAGCCGCCCTCGTGGGAGGAACTCGTGCACCGGCTTCGGGGACGAGGTACCGAATCCGAGGAGCAGATTGCGCGCCGGATCGAGACTGCTCGCGTGGAGATGGCGGCTGAAAGCGAATTTGACGCCACCGTGGTCAACAATTCAGTGTCCGGCGCCACGGATGAGCTGCTCCACATCATGGGACTAGACAAGTAGACTATAGGCTTGCACGCCGAATGAAGAGGTAACACATGTTTGGAACTGTTCCGAACCCCGAAGGCATTACTAACCCGCCAATCGATGACCTGCTCAAGAGCATCGATTCGAAGTATGCCCTCGCCGTTTATGGATCCCAGCGCGCCCGCCAGATCAATTCCTACCGTCAGGAAATGACACGGGCCGATGGCAATATCACTCACTTCGGACCGCTCGTTGAGGCGGGCCCTGAGGATAAGCCGCTCTCCATCGCTCTGCGGGAGATTGCCGAAGAGAAGCTCGAGTGGCGCAACGGCGAAGAGTGAGCCGAGTAGTTGTTGGAGTAACCGGGGGGATTGCAGCCTATAAGGCCTGCATTCTCGTCCGGCTGCTTCGCAAATCGGGCATTGACGTCCATGTGATCTCCACGGCCGCTGCGCTCACCATGGTTGGCCGGACAACATGGGAGGCACTCAGCGGCAACCCCGTGTACACCGAGACCACGGACGATGCCGCGAATGTGACACACGTCCGGCTGGGCCACGAGGCCGATCTCATCATCGTGGCCCCTGCCACCGCGAATACCCTCGCGAAGCTGCGTGCTGGGCTCGCGGATAATCTTTTAACCTCCACCATCTTGGCGGTGCGATGCCCCGTCATGCTGGCCCCGGCCATGCACACCGAGATGTGGCTCAATCCCGCGACTCAAGAAAATGCCGCCGTGCTGGCGGACAGGGGATTCCAGATCATCGAGCCAGCTTCTGGACGGCTGACCGGTGCCGATGCCGGTATTGGGCGTTTACCCGAACCGGAAGAACTGTGTGAAGCAGTGTTATGCGAGCTGGGCGGGGATACCTCTCTGGCGGGCAAACGCATTGCGATTTCGGCCGGTGGCACCCACGAATCCATCGATCCCGTGCGGTTCATTGGAAACAATTCGTCCGGCCGTTTCGGGGTTGCTCTGGCGCGCGAGGCGCATCGGCGTGGAGGCGAGGTCACCATCGTTGCGGCCAACGTTGATTCCAACGTGTTGAAGGATGCGCGTGGCGTGAGCGTTCAGCCGGTTGTTTCTGCCCGCGATCTCCACGATGGGATGCGTCAGGCCGCCGAACGTGCAGATATCGTGATCATGGCCGCTGCTGTGGCAGATTTCCGCCCGGAGCACGAATCATCGAGTAAGCAAAAGAAGGATGGCACAGCCACTCGCTCGCTGGACCTGGTGGAAAACCCGGATATTTTGTTCGATCTAGCCCATCATCGCTCACACGCAGGCCAGATGGTGATCGGATTCGCGGCCGAAACTGGGGACGGACAGAGCAGCGTGCTCGAATACGGGCGTGCGAAAGCGGCCCGCAAAGGCGCCGATCTCATGGTGGTCAATGAGGTGGGCACGGCGCGTGGCTTTGGAAATGTGGATACGGCTATCACTATTATCGATGCAGGCGGGACGGTCCATGGCAGTGGACAGGGATCCAAAGCGGACATGGCCAGCCTTGTATTCGATACGATTCAACAATTGCAGGAGAACATGTGACCTACCGGCAGCCTTTCACGTCCGAGTCAGTGACAGAGGGGCACCCTGACAAGGTGTGCGATCGGATTTCAGACACGATACTCGATGCCATGATTGCCGAGGATCCGGCAGCCCGGGTGGCTG
Organism: Ancrocorticia sp.; assembly: GCF_052089425.1. Classification (NCBI taxonomy): domain Bacteria; kingdom Bacillati; phylum Actinomycetota; class Actinomycetes; order Actinomycetales; family Actinomycetaceae; genus Ancrocorticia; species Ancrocorticia sp. The sequence goes on from NZ_JBQCZW010000012.1 coordinate 29,277, forward strand.
TCGAAACAATGGCCACCACGGGGCTCATTCATGTGGCTGGCGAAGTAACCACCGATGCCTACGTGGAGATCCCACATCTGGTTCGTGAAACCATTCGGGAGATCGGGTACACCTCGTCCGATGTAGGTTTCGACGGGGCGTCCTGCGGCGTCACGCTTTCGATTGGGCAGCAGTCCCCGGATATTGCCGGAGGCGTTGACCGATCGCTGGAGGCTCGCGAACAAGCTGCGACCGATCGCTACGATTCTCAAGGCGCTGGCGATCAGGGGCTCATGTTCGGATATGCGAGCAATGAAACGCGCGCCCTGATGCCCGTTCCGATTCAACTGTCCCATCGCCTAGCTGAGCGCTTGGCAACGGTGCGCAAGCACGAGGTAGTTCCCGGCCTTCGCCCCGATGGCAAGACTCAGGTGACGATCACCTACGAAGATGACAAGCCAGTAGGTATCGATACCATCGTCATCTCCACGCAGCACGATCCGGATGTGGAAGGCGGCTGGCTTCAGCGGGCTCTCGGCGAGCACGTGGTGGAGCCAGTACTCGAAGCAGAGGGCTTAGATCTTGACATCAGCTCCACGCAGCTCATCGTCAACCCCTCCGGCAAGTTCGTTGTGGGAGGCCCCATGGGAGACGCCGGGTTGACCGGCCGCAAGATCATCGTGGATACGTATGGCGGCATGGCTCGTCACGGCGGCGGCGCTTTCTCCGGAAAGGATCCGTCCAAGGTGGATCGCTCTGCCGCATATGCTGCACGCTGGGTGGCGAAGAACGTTGTGGCCGCGGGGCTTGCGGCGCGCTGCGAGATTCAGGTTGCCTACGCCATTGGGCGAGCTCATCCTGTATCGGTGCGTGTGGAGACCTTTGGCACCGAAACTGCACCCATCGATTCCATTCAGAACGCCGTGAACAAGGTGTTTGATCTGCGCCCAGCCGCCATCATTGATCAGCTGGATCTGTTGCGTCCCATCTATGCGCAAACGGCGGCCTATGGGCACTTCGGGCGCGAGCTTCCCGAGTTCACCTGGGAACGTACCGATAAGATTGATGAGCTGTTGCGGGCGTTGTAGCCCCACATTGGATGATGGCCGGGCCTGAGTGGCTCGGCCATTTTTCTTGCCCACGACAGTGTGTTACTGTATTAATCGAGTAATACAGTTGGAGTGCGCATGGACATTGATGAGTCGAGGCCAATATGGCTGCAGCTAGTTGACGAGTTTCAGCGCCGCGTTGTTGCTGGCACGTGGCAGCAAGGAGCCAAAACTCCGAGCGTGCGCGAATTGGCCACAGAGCTCGGCGTTAATCCGAACACTGTTCAACGAGCCTTGAGCGAAACGGACCGGCTGGGCCTGACCGTTCCGATGCGAACGTCGGGACGATTTGTGACGGAGGACGAAACGGTTATTCATACAGCCCGCGCCACAGTGGCGCAAGAAACTATCGATCGGTTTGTGGTGGCACTGGCCGGAATTGGAATGGACCGCGATGAGGCAATCTCCATGTTGCGATCGCGGTGGGAGGCCCCCACGCGGGGAGAGGACGAATAATGACTGTGATAGACGTCCGTCATCTGACGAAGAAGTACCGGGGCAGGACAGCCCTTGACGATCTGAGCCTCGAATTGCAAGCAGGCCAGATCGTGGGCCTCATGGGAGATAATGGCTCAGGAAAAACCACGCTCCTGAAGATCCTCGCGGGCGTGCTCGCGGACTGGAGCGGCGAGGTGAGCATTGCCGGGCATCGGCCCGGGCCCGAATCGAAAGCGGCTGTCTCCTTCTTGCCTGACGCGTCCTTTCTCAGGAACGGCGATACGAGCGCACAGGCACTCGCGGAATATCAACGGTTCTTTTCCGATTTTGACGCGGCGAAGGCGCAGACGATGCTCGAATTCTTCGGCCTTCCCTCAGATCTCACATTGAAAGAAATGTCTAAAGGCATGCGGGAGAAGGTTCAGATCGCTCTTGCCATGTCACGTCACGCGTCCATCTACCTGCTGGATGAACCGATATCGGGAGTTGATCCGGCATCTCGCTCTGTCATCTTGAACGGAATCCTCGAGAACTTCCAGCCCGACGGCCTCATGGTCATTTCCACTCATCTCATTCGCGACGTCGAATCCATCGTGGACACAGCCGTATTCCTACGGAATGGCCGTGTGATCGTGCAGGGCGGGGCTGATGACCTCCGTGATCAGTACGGGGCAGGACTGGATGCGATCTTCAGGAAGGTGTATGCAGCATGATCGCCACTCTTTTTCACCATGAGTTTCTTACGACCCGCCGGGCGCTGCTGTCCATTACCGCATGGTTCTTTGTGGTTGGTGTGATTGCGCTAGTCCCTGTTGCGATCCCGATTCCATTTGTGGATCTGGCCGGCAATCTCATTGCTCTGGCGTGTTTCATCCTTCTTGTCCCCGTGCTGATGGGCTACCTCGTCTACAACTACTGGCAAACAATGTATGGGCGACGTGGGTACTTCACCATGACGCTGCCTATGCGAGGCAGGGCCATCTATTGGGCGAAAACGTGCTATGCAATCACCGTTACTCTAGCTGGCACACTCGCTGCTGCCGCTGGCCTATTCGTGACATCGCTCGCCGCGGACATTGGCGGACGCTCGAGTCTCGGGACAACAATTGGTCAGATCTGGGAGAACGTGACGGGCACATACGGGAACGCTGTGGGAGCGCTTGTCCTACTGGTTGGTGTACAGGTTCTGTGCCTTCTCCTGACAGTGCCAGCCATGATGTCGATCAGCGCGCAGGCGCGATTCAACCGTTTGGGTATCGGTGCTCCCGTGATCGGGGCAATCGTGCTCTACCTGACCTATCAAGTGAGCTCACTGATTGCCATGATGTTCGTGCCGCTCGGATTACGTATGCAGGGCCCTCAAGCTGGAACGTTCGTGGCTGAGGGGATGTGGCCGGAAGTGTCCGAACTCATGAGCACGCCAGCATCGAGTGCGGATTCCATGCCGGAGATTCTGGGCCTCGGGATGCTTTTCAGCGTGGCCGTGCTGACAGTGTGGATTGTCTGGTGGGGTATCCGGTCCATCGAACGGCGAACGTCACTGCGATAGTGTGGGAGCATCGTGGTGAAATAGAAGTATGCACGATGAACTACCGGGATTGGGTGCCCTGCCGGACTACGGCGAACAGGGTTCCTTGCTCGATGCCGGAGTTTCCACACGGAGTGTTGTTGGCGAAGTGAGCGATCCCGTGGCTCACGTCCACCTAGAAGTGCCCCAGCCCCATATGGACCGCGTCTTTGATTACTTGATACCAGCAAAGCTGGACGAGACGGCACGCGTTGGTACGCGAGTGATGGTGGACGTTGGTGCGAGGCAGGTTCCAGGCTTCATCGTTGCACGCGATTCGGTTGCCGGTGCCGGTGCGCAGTTGAGGCCGCTACGCCGGGTGGTTTCGCCGCTTCCGGTCTTGTCGGAGGCGATGTACCAGCTGTGCCACGATGTGGCGGCGCGTCAGGCAGCATCGGTTGCAGATGTCCTCAGGTTGGCGATCCCACCGCGCCATGCGCGTGCCGAGAAGGAATTCGTAGAGGCCGGAGATCAAGAACCCGCCAAGGGAACCACTTCCGGCCCGATCGGTTCTGGCTTGTGGGAGCACTATCGGGGTGGTCCCGCCTTTATCGAGCGTATTGCGGCAGGCGGCGATCCTCGGGCAGTGTGCGCTGCGCTCCCAGGAAAGGCTGGCAGCATCCGCGCGTTGGCAACGGCCTGCCGCGCCGCGATCACCTCAGGACGATCGGCGCTGATCGTGGCGCCAACTACTCGCGAGGCCCATCGGCTGGCCGAACGCCTCGGTGAGCTCACCGGCGCTCCGGTCGCTCTATATCTGGGCGAGGCTCAGAACTCCGAACGGTATCGGACCTTCTTGGAGATTCTTCACGGCCGCTGCTCGATCGTTGTGGGCACGCGCGGGGCTATGTGGGCACCCCTTCCCGATCTGGGGCTGTGCATTCTCGTGGACGATGTGGCCGATACGCTGCGCGAACCGCGTTCCCCCTACGTCCACGTTCGCGATGTCCTCGCGCTGCGTTCACGCGCTGACCATGCGGCTTTGCTCATCTACTCCCCGTATGTGAGCGAGGAATCGGCAGGCTGGGTGGAATCCGGCTTCGCCGCGCTACTCGAAGGCAGCCGGGCTCAGGTTCCGCACGTGAGTACGCCTGATCAATGGGATCACGAACACGCCCACTGGGCGCGCCTGCCCGAAGCGGCATTCCGCGTTGTACGCGACGGCTTGACCCGCGGGCCCGTCCTCATTCTTGTGCCGCGGGCTGGCTACATGCCGATCATCGCATGCGCTCAGTGCAACTCTTTGGCTACCTGCCAGCAATGCGGAGGGCCGCTTGCCATTGGACGCGGGGGAGACACCCCGCGGTGCGGGAGGTGTGGTGCGGCTCCGGCCGGTTGGGTGTGTCACGAATGTTCCGGCACGCGGCTGCGGGCCGCGCGCATCGGCTCCCACCGCACGGCTGAGGAGCTGGGCAAGGCCTTCCCGGGTACGGGCATCATCCTCTCCGGGGCGGCGGACGGCATCTCTCAAGCGGTGAGCGGCAAACCGCGCCTCATCATCGCAACACCCGGTGCGGAACCGGCAGCGCGCGGCGGATACGCGGCCGCACTTATACTGGACGCTCGCTACCTGATGGGCAATGGCCTAGGCGCAGAAACGCAGTTCATCCGGCGCTGCGCGCGTGCCATCGTCCGGGTCCGGCAGGGCGGTCACGTCATGATCGCTGGCGGAGCGGATCCGGAAATCGTCACCGCCCTGAAGACGTGGCAATTGGGACGCTACGGGCACGAGCTCCTCAAGGAACGCGAAGATCTCCACCTGCCGCCCACGTCCCGCTGGTTCGGCATCACCGGCATGCCGCGGGACATCCGGCGCTACCTCGCCCTTGCCAGAATCGGCTTAGGAGAGCGCACCGCCGAGGAGCGCAAGGATACTGATCTGTTAGCCACGGGTGTTCACCCGCTGGTGCCCGGAATCGATGTGCTCGGCCCTATACCGGGTCCCCGCGAGGGAGAAATCACCGTGTACGTCCGAACTGGCCTTGACGAAGCAGCACACCTCGCGGACGCACTGCGAAGAACGTATCGTTCCTATTCTGCCTCGGCGGTTGGCAAACCTCTCAAAATAGAGGCCGATCCAAGTATGTAAACTAGCAAGGTGAGAATTCTCTTTGCTGGTACACCAGAAACAGCCGTGCCCTCCCTGCGCCGGCTCGTGGCAGACGGGCACGATGTTGCCGCCGTGCTCACACGCGCCCCGGCACCCGCGGGCCGCAAGCATAAGCTCGTCCAATCCGCGGTGCACGATGCCGCCGAAGCCCTCGGCCTGCCCGTGATGACGCCGCGGACTCTCAAGGATGCGGAGGTTCAGGCGAACATCCGCGATGCGGCGGTAGAAGCAGTAGCTGTTGTGGCCTACGGGCTCATCATCCCAAAGCCCCTGTTGGACATCGAGTGGATTAACCTTCACTTCTCCCTGCTTCCGGCGTGGCGCGGAGCTGCCCCCGTCCAATATTCACTCTGGCACGGCGATGAGATAACCGGCGCCTCCACCTTCCGCATCGAGGAGGGACTGGATACCGGCCCCGTGTACGGCACTCTCACCGAGGAGATCCGCCCAGGCGATACGTCCGGAGAGCTCCTCGCCCGGCTATCTACCTCCGGTGCGGAGCTACTATCGCGAACGTTCGCGCTGGTGGAAGCCGGCGATGCAACCCCGCAACCCCAGAGCGGGGCATCAACATACGCCCCGATGATTCACCCACGTGACGCGCAGGTGGATTGGACCCATCCGGCGGTGGCGATTGATCGCCAGATCCGCGCCCACACTCCAGATCCCGGCCCATGGACGGTGCTTGAGGGCGCACGCGTTAAGCTTGGACCCGTCACTCTTGCCCCCGAAATAGCGGATTTGGCCCCGGGGCAGATTCGCGACGGTTTAGTGGGAACGGGAAGCCACGCCGTGGCGCTGGGTGCCGTTGCCCCGGCAGGCAAGCGGGCGATGCCCGCCGCAGATTGGTTGCGCGGAGCGCGGCTCGCAGAGGGAACACGATTTGGAGAGAAGGCTTAATGGACAACTCAGGGTGGCGCCCGCGGCGCGATCAATCAGATCCGGCGCGGCTTGTAGCCTACGATGTGCTACGCGCCGTTCATGAGGATGGGGCCTACGCGAACCTCGCGCTGCCACAGCTCCTGCGTCGCTCTCATCTGAGCGGACGCGATGCTGCCTTCGCCACGAACCTGACCTATGGGACCCTTCGCCTTGAGGGCCGGTGGGACGCGATCATCTCCCGCTGCACGCAGGGCCGCAAGCTAGAAGATGTAGATCCTGAGATTCTGGACATCCTACGGCTCGGCACGCATCAACTTCTGGCGCTCGACACTCCCGCGCACGCGGCGCTCTACGAGATGGTCACCCTCACGCGCAACGAACTCAGCCAGAACCGTGGCGGCTTCGTGAACGCCGTGCTACGCCGCGTTGATGAGAAGGCGGATCGCTGGGAAGAGATTATCCGCGCCAGCTCTGCCTCCGAAGCTGCATTCCTTGCCACGTGGAACTCTCATCCACGCTGGATTGTGGAGGAATTCGAGCAGTCTCTGGAACGCAATGGCCGGAAGGCCACAGATGTCCAAACTGTTCTTGAGGCCAACAACACTCCGCCCAAGGTGGCGCTCGTGGCCCGCGACGTCACGAAGCGCCAGCTTCGCCGCGCCGTGATATCGGAGGGCCTGCCCTTCAGCCAGCCTGCCCTCATGCCAGAGGCGCTTCTCCTAGATTCTGGGGATCCACACCACCTCCGGATGGTGCAAACTGGCGCGGCGGGCGTCCAGGATGAGGGCTCGCAGCTCATCGCCGCCATCCTTGCCGAAGCCCCTATTGAGGGCCCAGATCGCCTGTGGCTGGACATGTGTGCTGGTCCTGGAGGGAAAACGGCCACGCTCGCCTCATACGCGGTGGAGCGGGACGTCCGCATTCACGCCAACGAACCTCACGAGCACCGCCTAGATCTTGTGGCCAGCGCCGTGGATCCCTTCGCGGACATTGTGGATCTCAGGCTCGGCTCCGGCGAATCGATCGGGGCAGAAGAACCTGAAAGCTACGATCGTATCCTCGTGGACGCCCCGTGTAGCGGATTGGGATCGCTGCGCCGCCGCCCCGAATCGCGGTGGACGAAGCGCCCAGAGGACCCCGCTGAACTAGCCACGCTCCAGCTCGCACTGCTCACCTCCGCCTTCGCTGCACTGCGTCCCGGCGGCGTTCTCGTCTACTCCACGTGTACTCCAGTGCTCACCGAAACCCGCGCCGTCATTGAGAAATTCTTGGCGCAAACACCTCAGGCCGCACTGCGTGATCCGGCACCCGTTGCCAGTGACGTGGCCCTGCGCCGCGTCGAAAGCCACGACGCCATGATCCAACTGTGGCCCGATACGGACCAAAGTGATGCGATGTTCATCGCGATGTTGAGTAAGATGGCGTCATGACCGCACTGATTTCTCCTTCAATCCTCAATTGCGATTTCACCCACCTCGCCGATGAGATGGATAAGATCTCGAGCGCCGATTACGCCCATATTGACATCATGGACAATCATTTTGTCCCCAATCTGGCTCTCGGCGCTCCCATCGCGGAGGCCGCGATCAAGGCATCGTCGGTCCCATGCGATGCTCACCTCATGATTGAGCAGCCTGATCGCTGGGCTCCGGTATACGCGGAAATGGGCTTTGCATCCGTCACGTTCCACGCCGAGGCCGCCATGGCTCCGGTGAAGCTGGCCCGCGAACTGCGTGCCATGAAGGTGCGCGCCAGCCTAGCGCTACGCCCGGGAACGCCGATTGAGCCCTACATCGATCTGTTGGGTGAATTCGATCAGATCCTCGTCATGACCGTGGAGCCAGGATTCGGCGGCCAGTCGTTCTTGGATCTGACGCTGCCGAAGATCACCCGCACCCGCAAGGCGATTGAAGATGCCGGGTTGGACGTGTGGATCCAGGTGGACGGGGGAGTGTCCCGGGAAACCATCGAGCGCGCAGCGGCGGCTGGCGCCAACAACTTCGTGGCCGGTTCGGCCGTGTTCAAGGCTGAGGATGCCTACGCCGAAATCACCGAGCTTCGCCGCCTCGCCAGCGCACACATGTAGCTCAAGCTCACACAAGCGCTGCTCTCGCGTGCCAGTACAATAAGTGGTGCCCCACATGCTTCCATGAGGAACCCTTGCGGGGAGTCCATTTCGGAGCAGTAAGCTAATGAGCGCCCTAGCGCAATACAAAGTTCTTCCACAGATTTCCAGCGGATCCGCCATGGCGCTGGCGGTGGCTGCACGCGCACCCTACGCCATGATCCCGCTTGGTACGATGACGGCCGTGACAGCGTCAACGGGAAGCGTAGCCACCGGTGGCCTTGCTACCGCGTTCACGTCCATCGCACTGGCCGTCGCCTCACCGCTCATTGGGCGCTGGGCCGATCACGCGGGTCAACGCTTCGTGCTGTCCCTGCTGACGCCGATCAACGCACTGTCCCTCCTTCTACTGGTGTACACGAGCGCCACGGGTACCGAGGGTACGCTTCTGTGGCTCGCCTGCCTGTTGGCCGGGGGAACATCACTTCCGATCGGGTCCTTCACGCGCGCACGGTGGGTGGCCATGGTGGGCAACAATCGCCAGCTGAGCGCCGCGCTTTCCTACGAATCCACGGTAGATGAACTCGTGTTTGTGTTGGGCCCGGCACTGGTGGGCGTTGCCGCCTCCGCAGCGATTCCCGTGGCCCCACTCATTGTGGCCGCTGCCCTCGTGATCGTTGCCGGTATCCCGTTCGCACTGACGGCGCCTACGCGCCTTGATCCGATGGAAGCACACACAACCCGCCCCTCCATTGTCAGCATTCTGGCGGCCGTGGCTCCAGCCATCGGCATCATGATGTGCATTGGTGCGTTCTTCGGTTCCGTCCAGACGGCCACCACGGAACGTGCCCTCGAACTGGGTTCACCCTCCGTGGCTGGGCTCGTGTACGCCGTCATGGGTATCGGATCTGCCGTGATGGCCCTGATGGCCGTGGCCATCCCAGAATCGGTTCGCACCTCCACGCGTGTGCTTGTTGGCGGGCTGGGCATGATGGTTTTTATTGTGACGACGACGGCGGCCTCCGGCTCCCTCATCCTCACAGCAGCGGGGCTGCTGATCACGGGCCTATTCGTTGGTCCCACCATGGTGACGGCGTTCTCCGTGACGGAGAAGCTGGCACCAAGTGGCGGCACAGGGGTGGCGATGACCTCCATGCAATCGGCCATTACGATCGGCGTTTCTGTGGGATCTAGCGTTGGCGGAGGCCTTGCGGCCACCGGCGCCGGCCACTCGTATCTTTTCGCTGGTGGTGCTGGCCTTATCATCATCGCCATCGGCGTTGCTCTGCGCGTTGCGGGCAATGTGCGGCGGGAAAGAACGTCGTCGTCGTCAAAATTCCTGTAGTGAACATCACAAGGTTCCATTACTCTAGGGTCTATGGCGAAAAAGAAGAAGACCCCGAAAATGAACAAGGATCTCTACGAAGCGGAACTTCAGCGCCTCCAGACTGAACTGGTGGCAATGCAGGAGTGGGTGAAGGCAACCGGTGCCCGTGTTGTGGTGATCTTCGAGGGCCGCGATGCTGCCGGCAAGGGTGGCGCAATCAAGCGAATCACCGAATACCTCAACCCCCGTATCGCCCGCGTGGTCGCGCTTCCCACACCAACCGAGCGGCAGAAGACTCAATGGTACTTCCAGCGCTACGTTGAACACCTTCCGGCCGCTGGCGAAATTCGGCTGTTTGACCGCTCGTGGTACAACCGCGGGGGAGTTGAGCGCGTGATGGGTTACTGCACTCCGGAGGAACATCGGCGTTTCCTGGCTCAGGCGCCCATCTTCGAGCGGATGCTCGTGGAGGACGGGGTCATTCTGCTCAAGTACTGGTTCTCGGTATCCGATAAGGAGCAGCTGAAGCGATTCAAGTCGCGTATGACGGACCCGATGCGGCGTTGGAAGCTTTCTCCAACCGATCTGGAGTCCATCACTCGGTGGGAGGATTATTCACGCGCGAAGGACGAAATGTTCGTCCACACGGACATCACAGAGGCTCCGTGGCACGTGGTGGAATCCGAGGATAAGCGCAAGGCGCGTATCAACATGATCCATCACTTCCTCTCTCAGATTCCCTATGAGCACATCGCACCACCGGAGCTCACGTTCCCCAAGCGTCCAAAATCCACCGGTTACCAGCGCACGTCCCGCACCCTTCAGCATGAAGTCCCCGATTACGCCGGGAGCATCAGCGCAGAGGCGATCACCGAAAAGTATGTGGATCGCGAGGACGAGGGATTCGGGAAGACTCCAGATGACGTGGAAGAAGCGGCGTCCACTGAGTGAACACATGGTTTCTCGCCCGTTTATGTGTGTGCATAATTATTGAATCACTTGCATAACTGTAGCGAGGAACCATGAGTGGAATACGCGGCCAACTGACCCGGCGCAGGATGCCTGCGGGCGTCACCACCGAGGGGTGTCCGGACTCCATCGTTCAAGTGGAGGTAGAAGAGGACGATCGTCCAGCGCTCAAGCGCTCGATGTCCACACTCCAGCTCACCATGATCGGTGTGGGCGGAACGGTGGGAACCGGAATCTTCTTCATCCTCTCCGAGGCGGTGCCGGAAGCTGGGCCAGCCGTGCTGGTGTCCTTCCTTATCGCAGCTGCGGTGGCGGGGCTCACTGTGCTGTGCTACGCAGAGCTCGCCTCCACCATTCCATCATCGGGATCGTCCTACTCCTATACCTACGCGACGATGGGGGAGCTGGCCGCTTTCGGGGTGGGTGCCTGCCTCATCTTGGAGTATGGGGTTTCCGCGGCCGCCGTTGCCGTGGGGTGGTCCGAATACCTCAACCTGTTGCTGGATAACCTGTTTGGCATTCGGTTCCCAGCGGAATTGTCTGCTGCTCCAGATGCCGGCGGGGTGATCAACCTTCCGGCCGTCATTCTGGTGCTCATGTGCATGGCTCTGCTTATGCGCGGGGCCTCCGAATCTGCACGAGCGAATGCCCTCATGGTGTTTATCAAGGTGGGCGTGCTCGGTGTATTCGCGGCAATCGCGTTCACCGGCTTTAACGCCGATCACTTCGCGAACTTCGCTCCTGAAGGCTTCCGCGGCATTTCGATTGCCGCAGGTTCGCTGTTCTTCTCGTTCATCGGATTGGACGCGGTGGCAACCACGGGTGACGAGGTCAAAGATCCGAAGAAGACCATTCCACGTGCACTCATCTTTGCCCTCGGCATCGTCACGGCCGTCTACCTGATCGTGGCGCTGGCGGCGCTCGGGGCACAGGCTCCAGGCGATTTCGAGGGTCAGGAAGCTAGCCTGGCCTCGATCGTTCAGGGCGTGGTGGGCTCTACGTGGCCAGGAACCCTTCTTGCTGTTGGTGCCGTGATCTCCATCTTCTCGGTCACCCTGATCTGCATGTACGGCCAAACGCGCATCCTCTACTCCATGGGGCGCGACGGGCTGGTGCCCTCCGTGTTTGCCAAGGTCTCGCCCAAGCGCAACGTGCCGCTGATCAACACATTCATCGTGTCCGGAGCGGTGGCCACCTTAGCTGGGATGCTGCCGCTTGGGATTCTTGCGGATATGACGAGTATCGGGACGCTGGCGGCATTTGGCCTTGTGTCCATTGGCGTGATGGTGCTGCGCAAGACTGCACCCGATATGCACCGCGGATTCAAGGTGCCGGGGTATCCCGTGACGCCGGTGCTTTCGGTGGCCGCCTGTATCTACGTGATTTCGGGCCTGCACATCGCCACGCTGCAATCCTTCGCCGTGTGGATGGCGATTGCCCTCACATTCTATTTCCTGTGGAGCCGCAAGCATTCAGAACTGGCTAGGCTTCAACGGGAAGCCGAGTATCTACATTAGGAGAGTCATGTCCAAAATTGCCCTCGTGCGCAAACCAAGCCCGAATCTCAACGATGGGATCGTAGATCACATCGAACGGGTAGCGGTTGATGTTCCCCTCGCGCTTAGGCAGTGGGAAGGGTACGTTGCGGCGCTTGAAAGTGCAGGTTGGCAAACCCGACAAGTGGAATCCGTGGACGAATGCCCGGACGGCGTTTTCATTGAAGATTCCGTTGTGGTGTTCAAGAACGTGGCCGTTTCCAGCCATCCCGGTGCACAGATCCGGCGCGGTGAGGTTGCAAGCACGCGTACGGTTGCCCGCGAACTGGGCTGTTCGCTCAACCAGATCACCGCGCCCGGCACTCTCGATGGCGGCGACATTCTCAAGGTGGGGAACACCGTGTTCGTGGGCCGCGGAGGCCGGACAAATGGCGAGGGCATCAATCAGCTCCGCCGGATTCTCACGCCGTTGGGCGCGAAGGTTGTGGGCGTGCCTGTCACCAAGGTTCTCCACTTGAAGACGGCCGTGACGGCGCTTCCCGATGGCACGGTGATCGGATATCCGGACTTCGTGGACGATCCGAGCCTTTTTGAACGATTCCTGCCTGTCCCCGAGCCACACGGCACAGCAGTCGTGTGCCTGTCCGATTCTCACGTGCTCATGTCCGCCTCCGCGCCGGACACCGCGGCGCTCTTGGAAAGCGTGGGTTACACTGTCACCACCGTTGAGATCACCGAATTCGAAAAGCTTGAAGGGTGCGTGACGTGCCTATCCGTTCGAATGCGAGAACTAGCTCAGTAATCACCATGTGCTAGCCGAGTATCCACCACACACGAAAGGCCCGGCATGTCAGATCAGGTATACCTGTACTTAGCCCTCATCATTTACTTTGGCGGATTGCTGATTATCGGCTATCGCGCTTTCAAACAGACGTCCGATCACGAAGACTACATGCTGGGAGGCAGAGGCCTTCCACCGTGGGTGGCGGCGCTGAGCGCTGGCGCATCCGACATGTCCGGCTGGCTCATCATGGGCCTTCCCGGTGCCATCTTTGCCACGGGCCTCATTGAATCGTGGATCGCCATTGGGCTATTGCTCGGGGCATACCTCAACTGGAAGATCGTGGCGCCACGCCTGCGCGCCTACACGGAGGTGGCCAACAACTCCATTACGGTTCCGAGCTTCTTCGAGAACAGGTTGCGGGACAAGTCCCATATTCTGCGCATCGTTTCCGCCATCATCATCCTCGTGTTCTTTACGCTGTACGTCTCCTCCGGAATGGTGGCTGGCGGCGTCTTCTTCGAAGAATCCTTCAACATGGACTACATGTGGGGCATGCTGCTAGTTGTGGCGGTGACGTTGGCCTACACGCTCTTCGGCGGATTCCTCGGGGCATCGTTTACCGATGTGGTGCAGGGCCTGATGATGGTGATTGCACTCGTGATCGTGCCGGTTGCCGCGGTATTTGCCGTTGGTGGCATTGGCGAAACCGCTCACGAGGTGCAAACCCTCCAGCCAGGCAACCTGTCCTTTATCGGGTCCGGCCAATTCTCCGGTGGAGCCGCGGCCTTCGTTATCATCTCGGGACTGGCGTGGGGCTTGGGCTACTTTGGCCAGCCACACATCGTTGTGCGCTTCATGGCGCTGCGTAATGCTGGCGAGGCCAAGAGCGCCCGCCGGATTGGCGTGACGTGGCAGTTCATCTCCCTAGCGGGCGCAGTTCTCTCCGGTCTGATCGGCATTGCCTTCTTTGCTCAGCGTGGGGAAGTGCTGGCAAACCCAGAAACCGTGATCCTGCGGATGTCCACTGTGCTTCTTCACCCGTTCATCGCGGGGCTCGTGCTCTCGGCCGTGCTGGCCGCCATCATGAGTACCTTCTCCAGCCAGCTCATCGTGTGCTCCTCGGCCCTTGTTGAGGACCTCTATCGCGTCATGAAGAAGACTCCGCCCAGCGAGCGCACGCTCGTGCTACTTGGCCGCGGGGCGGTTCTCGTGGTGGCGATTATTGCTATGGCGCTGGCCGTCAACCCGAACGATACGATTCTGGGACTCGTGAGCTTCGCGTGGGCGGGCTTTGGAGCTTCCTTCGGGCCGCTTATTCTGCTGAGTCTGTACTGGCGCAAGCTCACCGTGGCTGGCGCGGTATCCGGGATGATCACCGGCGCCATCACGGTGTTCGTATGGTCCGCGCTGGATACCCCGCTCTATGAGCTCCTGCCCGCGTTCTTCGTGCACCTGATAGTCGCGGTGGTGGTGAGCCTTGCCACCTACAAGGAAGATCCCCACATCCAAGCGGAGTTTTCGGCTTCGGAAGAAGTGGTTAATTCCTTTAAGTGAAAGCCTTAGAATCGTTGAGGACTAACCGCTGGAGAAGCGAAAGGAGCTTCCATGAACACGTTCACGTCATTTGACGGGTTCGAATTGCCGGTCCTCGGGTTCGGCACCTACAAGCTCAAGGGCGATTCAGGTGCGGACGCGGTGGCTGGCGCTATCGCCAAGGGATACACCCTGCTCGATTCGGCCTTCAACTACGAAAATGAAGGCAGCGTTGCCGAAGGCGTTCGCAGGTCAGGGGCATCGCGCGATCAGATCATTTACACCTCCAAGCTACCGGGGCGTCATCAGGCATATGAGGATGCCAAGGTCACCATTGAGGAGTCTTTGGCCCGCACCGGGTTCGATTATCTTGATCTGTACCTGATCCACTGGCCGAACCCGAACGTTGGCAAGTACGTCGAGGCATGGCAAGCCATGATCGATGCCAAGGAACGTGGTCTCATCAAGCACATCGGCGTGTGTAACTTCTTGCCAGAGCATCTGGAAACGCTCAAGGATAAGACAGGCGTGCTACCCGAAGTGAACCAGATTGAACTTCACCCCTATTTCCCGCAGGTGGAGCAGCTGGCATACGATCAGGCCAACGGCATCATCACCGAGGCGTGGAGCCCGCTTCGCCGCGGGGATCTCTTGAGCGATCCAGTGATCACTGATATCGCGGCAGCCCACCAGGTAAGCGCCGGTCAGGTTGTTTTGGCGTGGCACATCGCCCGCGATGTGTTGGCCATTCCGAAGGCTGCCTCGCCCGAGAGGCAAAGCGAAAACCTCGGCGCGCTTGATCTGGCGCTGGATCCGGGTGAAGTTGAGGCCATCACGGCGCTCGGCCGCGCCGATGGGCGTATCAACGCCCAGGATCCGGCCGTGTATGAGGAGTTCTAGCACGCGGGGAAATCACTAGTTCACCCGTTTGTGGATCGTGGGTGAGCCAGGTTGCTACATCAAAGTCCTCAGCGATAGCGGCTGGAGTAAGCGCCGTTTCCGGCGTACCTGTCCGCTGTATCCGCCCGTTGCGCATCACCACAACACGGTGAGCGTAGCGGGCGGCCTGCGTCAGATCGTGTAGGACCATGATCACTGTCAGGCCCGTGCGCTCATTGAGGGCTCCCACCAACTCCAGAATGTCTATCTGGTGGGCGATGTCCAAGTATGTGGTGGGCTCGTCCAGCAGCAGAACCTCGGGTTCTTGGACGAGTGCCGCTGCCAGCCACACCCGCTGGCGTTCTCCGCCGGAAAGCGTGGAGAGCAAGCGATCCGCGAGCGGCGCGATACCAGCTTGGGTCATGGCATCATCTACTGCGTGTTGGGCGCGTGGGCCGCGCCAGGAGTGGCGTGCATAGCGTCCGTAGGAGACGAGGCGCGCCACCGTCAGTCCCTCGGGAATGGGGCTGGCCTGCCACAGCACAGCCATCTTCTTCGCGATGTCGCGTGGCCGCATGGCCGGAACCGATTGTCCATCCAGAAGCACTGTTCCTGAATCGAGTGGTGAAGCTCCAGTGAGCGCCCGGATCAACGTGGTTTTGCCGCATCCGTTGGGTCCGAGGATCGCATGGATCTTTCCGCTTTCGAAATCGGCGCTGACGCCGTGAAGAATCTCTTTGTGCCCCAAGGAAAGCCGGATATCGCGTGCCTGTAGCATCACATCGCCTTTCTCAGGAAGTAGAGGAAGAACGGCACACCGAGAATCGCCATACAGATCCCCACAGGGATCTCCGTGGGGCTGAACAGCGTTCGGGCGATCGTATCGGAAAAGATGACGAGCCCCGCCCCGCACAGCGCAGTAGCAGGGGTGAGGAGGGCGTGATTGTTGCCGAGAACCAGCCGCATGAGGTGGGGAACGATGAGGCCCACGAATCCCAGGAGGCCAACGGCGGATACGGCGCCCGCGGCCAGCATCG
Source organism: Ancrocorticia sp. (assembly GCF_052089425.1). NCBI lineage: Bacteria > Bacillati > Actinomycetota > Actinomycetes > Actinomycetales > Actinomycetaceae > Ancrocorticia > Ancrocorticia sp. The sequence continues at coordinate 45,452 of NZ_JBQCZW010000012.1, forward strand.
CCGCCACCGCCGTGAGGAACAGCCGATTCGCCTGAACACTCATTCCCATCGAACGCGCCACATCGTCGCCCAAAACGATCAGGTTCAGGCGCCGTGAGCTCAGGAGAGCGGCCACGATGCCGATCACCGCGTAGGGCAGAAGCATGTTCACTTCGTTCCAGCCCCGCAGGGAAAGGCTGCCGTTCATGAACAGCAGCGCGCCTTGAACTCGATCGGAGAAGAACACCATGACGGCGGAGATCCCAGCCCCGCACAAGGCAGAAACCGCCACGCCAGCGAGGATCACCCGCATCGGCTGCACCCCACCGCGCCATGCCAACGAGTAGATGACGATGGCGGCCAGCATCGCACCGCAGAAAGCGAACAGCGGAACGGAGCTGTAGAGCGCCGGGAACGCCAGCAGAATGACAATCCCGAACAGTCCGGCTCCGGAAGAGATGCCGATAATGCCAGGGTCCGCCAGCGGATTCATCATGACGGCCTGCAGGATGAGGCCGGAGATCGCAAGGCACATTCCCACGAGTCCGCCAAGCACCACGCGGGGGAGCCGCAAGTTCCAGACCACCCGGTCTTCGCCACCCCCGAAGATGCCGCTGAGCACTTCGGAAGGGGAGAGGGACACGGATCCGCTGCTCAAGCCGAACAGCACGGAGCCGATAAGGGCGGCGATGAGAACGATGAAAACACCAACGGTGTAGCGCCTCGTGTGCATCACGGGGCGACTGGTTCCCCGTAGGTCTCAGGGTGCAGCGATGCGGCAAGGTACTCGAACGCCAGCGCGTAATCGGGGCCGGCGTTATACAGGAAGTACTCCTGCGGAAGATAGATGACCCGGCCTTCCTTCACCGCGTCAACGGACTGCCACGCCGCATTCTTTTCGAACTCTGCCTCCATCACTTCGCGGGAGCGTTCCGGATCGGTGAAACGCCCAGTCACCAGCACGTATTCGGGCTGTTGCTTGACGATCTCTTCGAGGTCCAGCACGGCGGAATCCGAACCCTGATGAGGTAGGCCGGAGGCAATGTTGGTCACTCCCAGTTCGCTCAGCATGGCACCGGCGATCGAGTTATCGAGCTTGACCGAAAGGGACTTCTCGCTTTGGAAGAGAATCACCGCCGATTCGCCAGATTCTCCGGGCCACTGCGCCGTAACGGCGTCCGTTTCTTCGTGAATCTGGGACACCCGCTCATCGGCCACATCCGATGTGCCGTTCAGTGCACCGAAGATGTCATAGACGGCGTCCAGATCGCTCAGATCATTAGTTCGCACAGTCAGTGTCCGAAAGCCCAGCTCCTGAAGCTGAGAGGAGAGAGTGTCCTGCATACCGAACATCGTAATCACTAGGTCAGGATCCAGCTCAACCAGCTTTTCCGCGTCCACGCTGAATGGCTCGCCCAGCATGGGAAGTGCCTCAATCTCCGCCTTGTAGTCTTCGCTCACGTGAACGTTTTCGGAGATGTTGGAGGTGGCAATCGCCGTACCGGACACGTCATACCAGAGGTTCAACGGTGTGCCGGACAGGATGGCCACCTTCTGTGGCGCCTCCTCGAACGTTTCCTCGTGTCCCGTCCAGTCCGTTACCGTCATAGGAAACGTGTCAGAGGAAACTCCGGGCTCGGTTGTCGCGTGCGTACTGGGAGCCGATGAGGCCGGTGCGGTAGGCTCACTGGCCCCCGATGCGCCACAGCCAGCCAGTGCGAGTATTGCGGCGGCGAAAGTTAGCGACACCCGTCGAACGAACCGAGGGCGTGATCCCATGAGAATGTCCTTTACCAAAGAAGTAGTGGCCAATTGGCCACGCCAATAATATAGCGACACACAAGAGCCGCTCTGGGCCCTATGGTACTCGCACTTGAAAGGCTCGCGAGAACCGGCGATACTTGTCACGAACACAATGTGCTCCGGGGTCAGTGAAAATCTGAACCGGCGGTGATAGTCCGCGACCCACGTAAGTGGCTGATGAGGTGAAATTCCTCGACCGACGGTTAAAGTCCGGATGGGAGGCGCACTCGGTTCGGCGTACCCATGTGCGCCTGCCGGTCTCTTTCCCCGTGGCGTGAGGAAAGAGGACGAGACACTTTGTCACGAACAAAGTCGCATTCGCGATGGTTACCGGCAGTCGCCTTCGGCGCTGTTTTTGTGGCGCTCTGGTGGGCGCTCACAACATCGGGCATCGTCGCACCAACGTTTCTCCCCACTCCTCAATCGGCGCTCGCTCGCATGTTTTCGGGACTCACCGAAGGCTACTTGAGCCAAGCACTGATCGTCACGGTGCAAGAGGCATTACTCGGTTGCCTTTTTGCGGCGCTCGTGGGGATTCCCTTGGGCTACGCGATCGGCAAATCGAAGCTGTTTGCCAGTATCGTCCAGCCCTATGTTGCCGCATCCCAGGCAATCCCAGCGGTGGCGATCGCCCCCTTGCTCACGATCTGGATCGGCTACGGCCTATCCTCGATCATCGTGCTGTGCACGATCATGGTGATCTTTCCGGTGATCGTTTCTACATCCGTTGGGGTCCGTCACATCGATAAGGATGTTATCGGGGCGGCCCGCCTAGACGGCGCGGGAGGGCTGACGCTGTTTCGCACGATGGAGCTTCCGTTGGCCGCTCCCGGCATCCTCGCGGGGATGCGTACTGGTTTCACGCTGTCCATCACCGGCGCTGTTGTGGGAGAAATGATAATTGGTGGGCATGGGCTTGGAATGATCTTGCTCAGCGCGCAGGGGGCCGGGGATATTCGTGGCATGTTTGCCGCGATCATTCTGTTGGCAACCAGCGCCATGATCATCTACGGGCTCATCTCGCTCCTCGAGTGGCGCGTCAATCGCGAGGTCAAAGATCGTCGGCCGCGCCCTCACTCGTTGATGAAGAAGGAATCATGAAACGGATACTCGCAACACTAGCGGCAGCTTCACTCGCACTGGCGGGATGCTCCTCGCCCGACAACTCGATCACACTTGGACTCACGTTCATCCCGAACGTCCAGTTCGCACCAATCTACGTTGCCGAACATGAGGGCTATTTTGAGGATGCAGGCTTAGATGTGGAGATTCGCCATCACGGCTCCCAAGAATCGCTGCTGGGCGCAGTCCAGTCTGGTGAGGAAGATATCGTGTTTGCTGGCGGAGATGAGATGCTTCAGGGCCGCGCCGCCGGCACTGATATCGTCAATTGGGCCACGATGTACCAGCAGTATCCGGTGACCCTTCTGGTTCCCGCTGATTCCGATATTGAATCGCCCGCAGATCTTGGGGGGCGCACAGTGGGCCTTCCGGGCCCCTACGGTGAAAACTACTTCGGGCTTCTCGCGATGTTGAGGGACACGGGCTTGGACGATTCTGATGTGGACGTCCAGTACGTGGGTTACACGCAGGCCGCAGCCCTGTCTAGCGGGGATGTTGACGCCATCATCGGCTTTTCGAACTCTGATTTGGTGAGTATCGCCGCCACGTTCGGTGCGGATATGGATGGAGATCCGGCGGAGTGGCCCGTACGTTCGATCGATCTGGTTGATGGTGATTTGCCGCTCGTGGGCGTTGGGCTCGGTTCACTTCAGGGCACGCTAGACGAACACAGTGAGGATTTCCAGAAGCTCCTTGGAGCCATCGAGAAGGGGGTGGAATTCTCGCAGGAAAACCCCGAGGAGACCTTGGATATCGTGGCCACCTACGTTCCCGATTTGGCTGAACCGGAAAACCGGCCGGCAGCCGCAGCCACGCTCCAGCACACTCTGGAGCTATACACCGGGGGAGAGCGGTTTGGGGCGCAGGATCCCGACGCGTGGAATGCGATGGCGGACTTCATGTGGGACAACGAGTTGTTGGAGGAGCAGGTTCCCGCCAGTGATGGCTTCGTGGATCTGAGTGCCGAGTAGTTTCAGGTAAAGTTGTTCTGGTGAAAACATTTGATGATCTGTTTGATGAACTGAGCCGCAAGGCCACCGAACGGCCCGAGGGATCCGGGACTGTTGAAGAGCTGGATGCCGGCGTCCATGCGATCGGCAAGAAGATCGTGGAAGAGGCCGGCGAAGTGTGGATTGCCGCCGAATACGAGAGTGATGAAGCACTTGCTGAGGAAGCCTCCCAGCTTCTCTACCATCTGCAGGTCATGCTCATTTCGCGTGGGCTCACGCTACAAGATGTTTACCGGTATCTCTAGCTCCAAGGAACACGTCATGCTCCGTATTGCTGTCCCCAATAAGGGGTCATTGTCCGAACCCGCCTCCCAGATGCTTCGCGAGGCGGGTTACCGCCAGCGCCGCGGCGGGCGCGAACTCGTTATGCGCGATGAGGCTAACCAGGTTGAATTCTTCTTCCTTCGCCCGCGAGATATCGCGGTGTACGTTGGATCGGGAACCGTGGATGCCGGAATCACCGGCCGTGACCTGTTGCTCGATTCTGGCGCGTTGGCCGTTGAGCATCGGGCGCTTGGCTTTGCCGGCTCAACGTTCCGATTCGCGGCGCCGATTGGCACGTGCAGCACTCTGGCCGACGTTGAGGGCAAGAGGATCGCCACCGCCTACGATGGCCTCGTGCGCCAGTATTTGGAGCGCAAGGGAGTGGTAGCCACGGTGGTGCACCTTGATGGCGCCGTGGAATCCTCAGTCGAGCTGGGCGTAGCAGATCTGATCGCTGACGTGGTGGAAACGGGAAGTACGCTGCGGGCCGCGGGACTGGAAGTGTTCGAGGAACCAATTCTTCGTTCCGAAGCTGTGCTCATTCGCCAAGACGGCCCCGTGCCCGATGGCCTGAACACGCTGACCCGCCGCCTCGAGGGAGTCCTTGTGGCGCGCCAGTACGTCATGATGGATTACGATTGCCAGTCCGAGGTTCTTGATCAGGCCGCCAAGATTACTCCCGGCCTTCAATCGCCCACCGTTTCTGCCCTCCATGAGGATGGCTGGGTGGCGGTGCGTTCCATGGTGCTGCAGAGCGAAACCAATCAGGTCATGGATTCTCTCTATGACTTGGGAGCTCGCGGCATCCTTGTCACGCCCATCTTGGCCTGCCGAATCTAGAAGAGCTCCGCTGCCGCGTATCCGGCCACACCGGCCGCGAGGAACGCCAGCGGATCTTCCCTCAGCCCACGCCCCATCGTGCGCAGCCCTACGGGGCTGTCGCTCAGGGTGCGGCTGAGTCCGGCAGTCGAAACATCGGCGCGGGCGAGCCTCTCGCAAGAAAACAGCTCGGATAGTTGGTGGTCCAGCAAGGCTCGCATCGGGGCGTCGATCAGGCCGGATAGCTCGTCTTGTTCTGCGAAATCCGGGACGGCGCAGGTGGCGGGGGAGAGCGCCACGCGGGTCAGGGCCGTCACCGAGTGATGGGACAACCCGACGTGGCGTTCTCTCGCATCTGCGTTAGACATCCGAAGAAGAGCAATGGCAGCTCCTTCAAGGGCGTTCACCGCGTTGACTGCCTCACCCACTCCCGTTCCTGAGAATCCCCATCTGGTGCCGGTTCCCAGATTTCCAGGCCCCTGAGTGATGATGGCAACGTCCGCCTCCCACACGATGCGAGCCGCCAGAAGAGCGGTATGAATGTTGACGGTCTCCAGCTCGCCGCCAAAGGCCTGACGCGCCGAGATGGTGCCAAGAATATGACCCAACTCAGTGAGCCGAGAACAAGCCTGCGAAAACCACACCGGAAGCGCCCCGCCGTCGTCCATAATGTAGGCGATCCGGGCATCCGGCTTCCTCGCACGAATCGCGGCCACAACGGCAGGGAGCGCCGAATGTAAATCGGCCACAACAACGGGCAGGCCCTCGATCGAATCGGCCTCCCGGAGCTGTTCGTGCCACGGGGATTCCTGCTCATCGGCGCCCATCGTCATGTACTGAAGCGGGGTGTAACGCGCCTTGACAATGTGGCCGGGCGCCGGCGGCGGATCTGCGGGCAGGCGCCCGGGAATGGCTACCACCATGAGGTATCCACCCGTCCCCAGCTTCTTGGCGGCGGCAGCCGCCGATAGCAGCACCTCGTCACCAACGCGCACCTGCCCAACCATTGGCGTGTAGGCCAGCGCCTTCGCTTCGGTTTCGCCATCGATTCGTACGCGGCACTCTTGCGCCCCACTCCACGCCTTGCCCAGAGAGAGAACGGTGCCTTTTCGCCACATCATCACACGAACAGTGTACCGTTCTGGCTAGAATGAGATTCGTGAGCTACACGCCGAATGAACGCCAATTAACGCTTCTCGAGTTCATCATGGTCCGCGAGCGCGTCTCGCGCGAGGACATTGTGGCATCAATCCCCGCCTACGCTGAAGGTTCGAAGGTCGCGGTACAACGCAAGGTTGAGCGAGATTTGGACCATCTGCGAGGATGCGGATACCCGATCGCCACAGATTCTGCGAACCGATACTTTTATGATCGGGGAGCGCCACTGCTGGCCAACGTGAGCGCCTTGGATGTGGGGCTGCTCCGCTCGATTCTCACCGGAATTCGCTCCTCTGGGCCTCTACTCAACGCGGCCAACAGTGGATTGAATAAGGTATTGGCGTTTTCTCCCGCCGAATCGGCCGAGCTGAAGTACCTTCAGGCAAACATTCCGGCTGGAGATTCGGCTCTCTTTCTCGCCCGCGCCATACAAAACCGGCAGCGAGTGAGTTTTCACTACGAAAGCACCAGCCGCGCCGGTAGCCGGACCTATGAGCTGGAGCCGGCGGCATTGGCCGAACACTTCGATGCGTACTTCGTCAGTGGCCCGGGGCGCGAACATACGGGTGCGCACATGTCGTGGCGCACCTTCCGCACCACGAGGATCGATGAATCCTCTCTGCACGTGACGGGACCCGCTACCTCGGCCGTGGCGGAGCCTACCGAATCCGTGTTTTCCTACACGGACGTCATCCTTGCGATCCGCCCGGGATGCGCTGGCCCGCTTGTTGGCCGTGGCCACGGCGTTCAACCCCCTGATGGTGCAGGCTGGCCGCACTACCTTTACCGTGAACTCAGCAGAAATCAGTTGTTCGAGACTCTGGCAACCTACGGGAAAGACGTTCGGATCGTTGCCCCAGAAGCGGCGGTGACGGAGTGGAACGCCAGATTGCATCATCTGGCCAGCTTGGGAGGCCACCATGGCTAACGTTCGTCAGGTGGTCCGCACCAATGCGATCCTCACCTACCTCTCTCACAAGGAAACGGCCACGCTGGGGCATCTGGCCGATCACTTTGATATGCGCACAGATGCGGTCCTCAAACTGCTGTGGGATGCGAATCTGGTTGAGGTAGTGGGGATGCCCATCCCGTTCGATCTGCAGTTGCCTGACCCGGAGGACGCGGGCCGCGATGCCGTGGTGGGATTCTCTGATATGGGGAGCGGGCACATCCCACCGCTGCCGCTCGGGCTGGATGAGGCGATTGTGCTTGTTGCCCTCATCGATCAGGTCCTTGAGGTGACGGCGCCCGGCCCGGCAAGCGAAGCGTTACGCGATCTGCGCATCAAACTAGCTGAGGCCGCCGAGGCGGCCGGTTTCGCCAGCGCCATGTGGCCGGAACCTGAATCGCCGATCGCTCCCACCACCCTGACAACGCTCACCGGCGCCATCGCGGACCACCGCCATCTGACAATCACCTATCACCGGCAGGGCAGCGATCTCCACGAGCGGGTAGATACGATTGACCTGATCCCGCTTGCCATCTCTACCGGAACCTCGCCCACGCTTCGTGCCGCCCGCGAGGTGAGTGGAAGGTTGGAGCTGCGGAACTATCGCTTAGACCGTATAAGTTCGGCAACGGCTGGCGAGGAGGTGGCACGGGGAACGTGGCGGGCCGCCAACGCACTGCCCGGCCAACCCACGTGGGTGCCGGATGGGCCAACGGTCACGCTCACACTCACGCGTGGGGCGAAGTGGGCGGCGGAAACACTTCCGGGAGCGGTCACCACCGAATCGGAAGGAATCCTCACGATGAGCCTTCCCATCACGAGCGAAGAATGGCTATTCTCGCTCCTCGCCCAATTAGGCGATACAGTGGTGGCCGTAGATCCGCCGGAGATTTCGGATCACATGGCAGCCCGCGCCAGAGCTTTAGAGGAGAACCAGTGAAAATCCTACTCATCATTCTTGTGACACTGGTTGTCCTTGCCTGTCTGGTTCTCTACGCGTTCTTTTCCGGCAGAGCGGTGTTTCGTTCTGGCAAACGGGCAATGACCATCGTGACGGACGCGGGCACTCATCTGGCCGAACCCTTTTCGCGGTATGAGCCACTGCCGGCCGATGATCCGATCGCCTCGCCGTTCCTTCCTGAGCGCCGCGCACAGGCCATCGCCGATCTTCGGCGTGTGGCGGCAGTGCGCGCCGTCAACCGGCGGGCGCGCCTAGAGCGTTCGACAGCTCGCTGGGCGGTGGGGATCAATCCCGATCGCTTTGATCTCCCGCGTGCCAGAGCGCGCTGGGAAGAACGGAAATAGTGCAGGTATTTGCTAACTATGCCGATAGATACCGCGCCCGCGGTATCATTCTTGACCCGTTTCAGGTAGAGGCCTGCGGGGCGCTTGATCGCGGCCACGATGTGCTGGTCTCAGCGCCCACGGGCTCTGGTAAAACCGTCGTGGCGCATTACGCCGTTGAGCTGGCGCTCGCCTCCAATCAGCGTTGCGTCTACACCGCCCCGATCAAAGCGCTGTCCAATCAGAAGTTTGCCGAACTCAAGGCGATGCTCGGGGATGAGGCGGTTGGCCTACTCACCGGGGATCTCTCGATCAATCGCAACGCTCCGATCCTTGTGGTCACCACGGAAGTTCTGCGCAACATGCTCTTCCACAGTGCACCGGAAATTGACGATGTGGGCTATGTGGTTCTCGATGAGGTCCACTACCTCGCCGATCCTGATCGCGGCCCCGTGTGGGAAGAAGTGATCCTATCGTTGCCCTCTCACGTGCGCCTCGTGTCCCTTTCCGCCACGGTTGCCAACACGGAAGAGGTAGCGGGCTGGATGCGATCGGTGCGCGGAACCACGGACCTCGTAGTGTCCGATGTGCGTCCGGTTCCGCTCGAACAGCACGTGGTACTTCGGAGCAAGCTGCTGCCCGTGTACGGCCCGGATGGCGAACCGTCCTCCTTTCTGCGCAATGCGTTGGCGCAACGCGGCCAGCGCGATTCGCGTGAGCATTCTCGGTTGGGGGATGCGGACCGCAGGCGCATCATCCGCCTGTTGGAGAAGCGGGACATGCTCCCAGCCATCGAATTCATCTTTTCCCGTAAGGGGTGCGATCTGGCTGTTACTGCCCTGAAGCGCCACGATGTGTGGCTGACCTCTGAGGCAGAGCAGCGCGAGATCCGCAAGCACGTGGATGCCGTGCGCGAAACGCTTTCGGAATCGGACCGCCGCGCCGTCCACTTCGAATCGGCGGCCAATGCTCTGCTGCGTGGATACGGCGCCCACCACGCCGGCATTCTCCCGGCACTGAAGTCTCTGACGGAACGTCTGATGGAAGCTGGCCTCCTGCGGATCGTCTACGCCACCGGTACTCTGGCGCTCGGCATCGATATGCCGGTTCGGACTGTCGTGCTTGAGGAACTCCAGCGCTGGAATGGCGAGGGCTTCACGGACCTCACGGCCACCGAGTACACCCAGCTGATCGGACGGGCAGGCAGGCGCGGCAAGGACAAGGTGGGCCACGGAGTAGTCATGGGGACAGAGGAACTGGACCCCTATGCTTTGGCCGATCTGGGATCCGGGCGCGTTGAGCCCCTGATGTCCGCCTTCCACCCCTCCTACAACACTGTGGTGAACTTACTCGCGGACCGCACCTATGACGATGCGCGTGCCATTATGGGACGGAGCTTCGCCCAGTACCAGCGCAACGCCGATCTGGCTGATATCGAAGGCCGCGCCGCGCGAATCCGCTCCCGGATCGCGCACGAGGAGCAAAACCTCAGCTGCAGTCACGGTGATCTGGTGGAATACCTCCGCCTGCGCGAAAATCTGGGCAGGGCCGCCAAGTCCGCCCGAAAGGCCGCCAAGCGCGAGTACCGTGAACGGATCATTGACACGTTCGATCGCGCGCAAACTGGAACGCTCTACGCCTTCGCTCGGGACAAGGAACTCGAATACGGGGTAGTGCTCTCCACAGATCGCGCGAATCTTCGCGTGCTGAACTGGTACGGAGAGGTCTACTGGCTCCGCGAGGATCAGCTCTCCTCTGAGTTGCGCGATGTGGAACCGTTCGCCATGCCGATGGGGCTCTCCCTGAAGAGCCGCGAAGTGCGCGATGACATCGCCGATTCCCTATACGACGCGGTGTCCGAACGCGTGGAGCTGGGCGTTGATCGGGACCTCCTCGGGTCCTGGGCTCGCTTCGCACCGCCACGCGACCGCGCCTTCGTGGATCATCCCGTCAACGAATGCCCGGATCTGGCTCAGCACATGCGGGACGGCGAGGTTCTCCTTTCGCTCGATGCTCGCTTACGCGAGATGGTGGACTTGACGGAAAACTTTACGGATTCCGTGGGCAAGGATTTCGATCGAACCGCTGCGGTACTTCTGGAGTTGGGTATTTTGAAGGACGACGACGGCGTGACACTTGGCCGCGGCGCCACCACACTGTCGCATTTGCATGTGGACAATGACGTGCTGCTGTACGGCTGCCTTTCCCAACTCACTGAGGGGGAGCTGGACGGGCCGGCAATGGCCGGATGGGCCTCCATGTTCTTGGGTGAGGACAGGCTGGGTACGCGCCAGCCCACATGGGGGATACTCGGCCAGCTCGCCAATCGCGCCCGCCGCGAAGCGGATTTCCTCCGCGGGCTCGAACACCGGCACGAGATCGTTCGCACCGGGGAGGTCACGCCCGGCTGCGCCGATGTCTTTTCCGCGTGGTGTTCCGGAGCTACCCTCGAAGACTGCTTGGCCATGTCCCACATGGTGGCCGGAGATTTCATCAATGCCTCCCGCCGGGTCATTGACCTGCTCGGGCAGATCGTTGTGGCAGGCGAAGGTACGTGGATCGAGGACGTGGCCCGCGAGGCGCGCGACGGCATGCGCCGCAGCGAGCTGTTCTAACGAGTATCCTCATTCTGTGAAATCTTTTGCCAATCTGGCCGCGATCGCAGGGGGACTGGCCCTCTTTGCCGCCTTCCCGCCGCTCGGTATCTGGCCACTGGCCATTGTAGGGGTCGCACTTCTGGTTGGCGCCTTGGAGGGGCGTAGCTGGTTCGGTTCGTTCTGGATCGGCACGCTTTTTGGGTTCGCCTTCTTCTTCCCCCTATTCGATTGGGCACGGATCGCCTCGGGTGTTGTGATCGCCCAAATCGGATTGTCTGTTGCCGAAGCCCTCTACATTGGCGCCATGGCCATCGTATGGCAAGGTCTCATGCGTGGGCGTCTCGGATCGTTCGTTACCCTGCGCGCACTCACGCTGCCGCTCGTGTGGATCGCTTTCGAGCAGCTGCGCGGCACGTGGCCATTCGGGGGAATGCCGTGGGGAACCCTTGGTTTTTCGCAGGTTGATAGCCCACTGGTCCGCTTGGCACCATGGGGTTCCGTCATGCTGGTTGGCTTCTTCGTGGTGGCTATCGCGGTTCTGCTGGAGTGGTGCGTGAAAACGGCCATCGAACGCCGGTTGGGCAACGCGATCATTGCCGTAGCCTGCGGGGGAGCGCTGCTGTACGCTCCCATGTTCCTTCCCTTGGGCGCCAGAGCCGACAGCTACATCACCGCAGGTTTTGTCCAAGGGATCGTTCCGGATGAGGCCACGCTGGGGCCCGATGAGTCCCGTGCCCTGACCGTTACTGAGAACCTGGTGAAGTCCACCGACAACCTGCCAGGTGACCCCGATGTTGTATTCTGGCCCGAATCCGCCTCCGATCGTGATCCCAGAACCAGCGATGATGCGCGAGACCTCATCGATCAAGCATCGCAAAGCCTCGGTGTTCCGTTAGTGCTTGGCACTCAGAGTTATCCGGGGGAGAACCGCTACAACGAATACGTGGTGTGGATGCCAGATGGAACCATCGCGGGATCCTATTCAAAGCAACACCCGATCCCGTTTGGCGAGTACATGCCATACAAGGACTTTTTCCGGAATTTCACAGACGCCGTTGATCTGGTGACTATCGATATGCTCGCCGGAACCGAGCCAGCCGTGCTAGATGTTGAACTGGCCGATCAAACGCTCACCATTGCTTCTCCCATTTGCTTCGAGGTGGCGGAAACCCAGATCGTGGCTGAGGCAGTGCGAGGGGGAGCGGAGCTCATCATCGTGCCCACCAACAACGCCTCATTTGGCGAATCGGCGGAATCCGCGCAGCAGTTCGATATGACCCGATTCAGGGCCATCGAACACGGCCGTACCGCCGTTCAAGTGTCCACAGTGGGCGTATCCGGCGTGGTTGAACCCAACGGTGTGACGCGTGAGGTTACCGAGCCATGGACCGAAGATGCCCGCACCGTTCGCGTCGGGCTCCGCAGCGAGCTGACGTTCGCGGCACGGTTCTCGCAGTTTCTACTGATCGGTACATATATTGCTGGTGGAGCCCTCAGCGTGCTGGGACTCATCAACATCGTTCGTCATCGGTTGCCGAGGAAGTGAAAGGACATCCGTGAAAGTTCTCGTTACTATTCCCACCTACAATGAAGCCGAATCACTACCTCACATCGTGGAGCGCGTACGCACCGCAACGCCACACGTGGAGATTCTTGTTGTGGACGATAATTCTCCCGATGGAACTGGGCAGATCGCCGATCGCCTTGCGGCCCAAGATCCGGGCATTCACGTTCTCCATCGGGCGGGCAAGGAAGGGCTCGGCCGCGCCTACATTGCTGCCTTCCAATGGGCGCTGGGCCGCGATTACACACATGTCGTGGAGATGGACGCCGATGGCTCGCACCGGCCGGAACAGCTACCAGCGCTGCTCGGACGAGCACTTGCGCCTGACGGGCCCGCACTGGTCATCGGTTCGCGCTACGTGCGCGGGGGAGAACTGGTGGGATGGCCAAAGTACCGCGAACTTCTCTCACGGGCTGGAAACCTCTACATCAAAGCGTGCTTGGGGCTTCCAGCGAGCGATGTCACCGCAGGATACCGTGTGTACCGCGCTGATATCCTGCGGCTCATCGAGCTAGATTCTGTGGAGGCAACCGGATACTTCTTCCAAACGGCCATGACTGATCGGGTTCATGCCTGCGGTGGGAAGATTGCCGAGGTTCCCATCAGCTTTGCCCAGCGCGAGGCCGGAGAGTCCAAGCTTTCCGGCAACATCTTCGTTGAATCGTTCCTCACGGCTACCAGAATGGGAGCCACCAGGAGAGCGTCTCAAGTCAAGAAGCTGTTCACTTCCTTCGGCGCATCCTGAGCTTGCCCGACCGCAGGAGCTCAAGGCGTTCCTCAAGGAGGATCTTCAGATCGTCCTCTGTGCGGCGCTCCATGAGCATGTCCCAGTGAGTGCGTGGAGGCTTCACAGGCTTGTTGTCCTCAGCGGCCACCGCGTTCTGGAGCTTTCCTTCACGCCCACAACGGCATTCCCAGGTTGCCGGCGGTTCTGCATCAACAGCCATCGCCACGCCAAACTCGTGGCCAACCGGGCAGATGTAGATAACCTGCTTACGGCCAACAAAGGCCACACCTTGATCTGATTCGAGAGAGTTCGCGCCAATCTTCATGCCGCGTAATGATCGTTCTGCCATGGAGTTATCCTAAGCCCGGTCGTAGGCCAGCCCAGCGTTAGGGAGCCTAAAACCCTACGGCGCCGCCATCTGCAGCCCATTGACCTACTTTCCAGACCCTCATCCTATTTGCCGATAATGTACATTATGTCAACTTTGGCTTCGCGTGCTCATCACCGCACTTTGTCTCGTTTCAATAAAGTCCTCTCCTACTTCCCGGATTTCGCGTTAGCCTTTTCGTATGAGACTCGGAATTGATTTCGGCACCACCCGCACCACCGCCGCGCTGGTGGATCGCGGCAACTACCCATTGGTGGCGTTCCCTGACCATGAGGGCGATTCCTACGAGTTCATCCCATCCATGGCCGCTCTGGCCGAACGTGGCGTTGTGTATGGCTTTGACGCCCAGCGCCTTGCCTTAGAGGGCGCCCCTCACGTTCGTTCCTTCAAACGCATCCTCTCATCAGCCAACGTCACGGCACAGACGCCCGTGAGCCTCGGTGAACGCGAGATCCCCATTCTGGATCTGGTCACCGGCTTCCTCTTCCACGTAGCAGCGTCCATTCGCACCGCTACAGACGCACCCAAGGAAGCACTCGAAGTTGTTGTGGGCATACCGGCCCACGCGCATTCGGCCCAGAGATTTCTGACCCTTGAGGCGTTTCGGCGCGCAGGGTTTGACGTGATCTCCATGATTAATGAGCCCTCTGCCGCGGGCTTCGAGTACACCCATCGCCATTCAAAGCTTGTCAACGATCGCCGCTCGAAGGTCCTCGTTTACGATTTGGGCGGCGGGACGTTTGACGCGTCCGTCGTCGTCGCCGAAGGAACAAACCACGAAGTTCTCGCCTCTCGTGGAAACAACTCGCTGGGCGGCGATGATTTCGATGATGTCTTGGCCCAATGTGCGATCAAGGCTGCGGACGTGACGCCAAACGATGCCGAGTATGCGAAACTGCTCCTCGATGCCCGCCGGGCCAAGGAAGCGCTCTACCCACAATCGCGCCACATCACATTGGACGTATGTGGAACAACCGTGACCATCCCCGCTTCGGACTACTATTCCGAGTGCGCGGCGCTCATGGAGCAAACATTCGTGGCGATGGAGCCACTACTTTCACAGGACGAACACGGTGATTTCCGGCCAGGAGATGACGTGTCCGGCATCTACGTGGTGGGCGGCGGCTCCGAACTTCCGGCCGTCATGCGCGGCCTCAAGGACCGTTTTGGGCGCCGTATTCGCCGCTCCCCCTACACCGCTGGCTCACAGGCAATCGGGCTGGCTATCGCCGCCGATCCGGATGCGAACTACTCGGTTGTGGAGCAGCTCTCCCGCTACTTCGGTGTGTTCCGCGAATGGGACGGCGGGAAGAAGGTGACCTTCGATACGATCATCGGGCCGGACGCCACGGTTGGCACGCAGATTTCGCGAACGTACCGCGCCGCGCACAACGTGGGATGGTACCGATTCGCCGAATGCACGGATCTAGACCCTGACGGTGAGCCGCGCGGAGAGATCGTGCCCCTTGGAGAGATCCTCTTCGCGTTCGATCCGGCGCTGCGGGACACAAATCTTGACACTGTGGACGTGAAAAGAGTGGAAAACGGACCCCTCGTTGAGGAAACCTACTCCATCTCCCCCAATGGAATTGTCAGCGCGCAGATCACCGATGTGGAATCCGGATACTCCATTAAACGATCGCTGGGTTCGGGGCGCACTGGAGAATAGCGTGGCGGTCATATTGTGAGACCGATTGGGCGGCCAGCGTCTCACAGTGCGACAGTAAGGTAGTGAAACACCCAGTTGACGAGGTGCCCAAGGCGCCTCAACTCGTCGTTTTATCCCTTCAACACGTTTTGGCATTCTATGCCGGCGCGGTGATTGTTCCCCTACTCATCGCCAATAGCCTGAATTTAGATGCCGCAACCACCATTCACCTCATTAATGCGGACCTGTTTACGTGCGGTATTGCCACGCTTATTCAGTCACTCGGCATCACCAAATATGTGGGTGTGCGCCTGCCGATCATTCAGGGCGTCACCACCACTGCGGTGGCCCCGATCATCGCGATTGGCTTGGCCGTCACTAATGGGGAAGGCGGAAACGCCGGCCTGCCCGCCATCTACGGATCGATCATCGTGGCCGGGATCTTCACGTTCCTCGCCGCACCGTACTTTGCGAAGCTCTTGCGCTTCTTCCCGCCGGTTGTCACCGGAAGCGTCCTGTTCGTCATGGGCACGACCCTCCTATCCGTCTCCGCCAATGACTTTGTGGATTACGCTGAGGCGGCGCCCGATGGCATAGCACTGGCTTACGGATTCGGGACGCTTCTGGCCATCATCTTGGTCCAGCGCTTCTTCCGCGGGTTCTTCGGCACCATCTCGGTTCTCGTTGGCCTTGTGGCCGGGACCGTGATCGCGGCAATCGCCGGGCATCTAGGCGACGATTCCATCGGTGTTTTCCATGAGGCTGAGGCCGTGGCCGTCACTACCCCGTTCTACTTCGGCGCTCCCGTCTTCACACTGACCGGGTGCATTTCCATGATCATCGTCATGATCATCACGATGGTGGAAACAACCGGGGATGTGTTTGCCACCGGCGAGATCGTTAACAAGCGCATCAACAAGAATCATATTTCTGCCGCGCTACGCGCCGATGGGCTCTCTACCCTCTTGGGTGGCATCATGAACTCTTTCCCCTACACCTGCTTCGCTCAGAACGTTGGCCTCGTGCGTATCACGCGCGTCAAGTCACGCTGGGTTGCCGTAGGCGCGGCCGTTCTCATGATCATTCTCGGAGTGCTTCCCAAGGCCGGAGCAATCGTCAACATGATTCCTGCGCCCGTGCTAGGCGGGGCCAGCTTGGCGATGTTTGCCAACGTGGCCTGGGTGGGCATGCAGACCATTGCTAAGTCCGATATGCGCGACAACCGCAACGCGGTGATCGTGACAACCGCTCTTGGCCTCGCGATGCTCGTGACCCTGAAGCCGGACATCGCTTTGGTGTTCCCCGAATGGGCACAGATCTTCTTCTCCTCCGGCATGACCATCGGAGCGATCGCCGCCATCTCCTTGAACCTTCTGTTCTTCCACGTAGGCAACCAGAAGGGACAGGACATTGTGCGCGATCACGGCGGGCGAGGACTCGGCATCGAGGATGTCAACGCCATGGACCGCGAGCAATTCGTCAAGGCGTTCCGTTCCGTGTTCAACACGCAAACGTGGCCGCTTGAAAAGGCGTGGGAGCAGCGTCCCTTCGCCAGCGCACACGATGTGCGTGATGCCGTTCAGGAAGCCGTGCTGAGTGGCTCTTCCGCCAACCAAGATGCTCTGCTGAACGACTATCCGGATATGGCTCAGCTGTTGGGCGCCGGAGATGAGGGCGAGCAGGTGGTGACCAAAGATATTGGGTCGATCGCCCTTGAGGCTGCGACGCCGGAAGAACTCGACGAGGTAGCACGGATCTCCCACGATTATCAGGAGCACTTCGGCAGGCCGTTCATCGGCTACCTTGGACCGCTTGATACCAGCCAGCAGATCATTGCCTCCGGCATGCGCCGCCTAGCCAACTCCCCTACTCAGGAGCGCATCGTGGCACTGGCCGAGGTTGTCGAAATAGCAAATGATCGCTTCGATATCGCGCTTGCAGATGCGAACCCTCTGCGAGCTGCGTGGGAAGCGAAATTCGCGAGGAAGTGAGCTAGACGGCTGAGCGCCGCTTCTTAGCGCGGCGCTTGGCCAGCTCATCAACAACCTCGTCCTCAACGCGTGAGGTGGGAAGTTCAGAAAGGGATCCTTCAACTTCCCGCCACACACGGCCAACGGCAATGCCGAACACGCCCTGGCCTCCCTGAACGAGGTCAATGACCTGATCATCAGACGTGCACTCGTACACCGATGCACCGTCAGACATCAACGTGATCTGAGCAAGATCATCAACGCCGTAGGCCGCAAGCTGCGAAACCGCAAGCCGAATCTGCTGGAGCGACACTCCGGTATCCAAAAGGCGCTTGACCACCTTGAGAACCAGAATGTCCCGGAAAGAATAGAGGCGCTGACTACCTGAGCCTGTCGCTGTGCGGATGGTTGGTGAAACCAATCCGGTGCGGTCCCAGTAATCTAGCTGCCGGTAGGTAATCCCTGCTGCCTTGCACGCAATGGGGCCGCGGTAGCCCGTCTCCGAATCCAAGTCGGGCAGCGGATCACCGAAGAGCATCTGCTGTGCGCGCTGCTTGGTGGTGTCAGCCGCGTGTGCGTCGCTCATCTAAGCCTCCGTTCAAAAAGTTCGTACCCCTCAAGTTTAACTTGAAGTTTTCGCAAGGCGTGACGAAAACACCCCGTGTGTTTTACCTGAGATTAACCTCAACATTCTCCGCGAGCAAGGCTCGATACAAATGCGAGAAGGCGGCAGAATCCTCAGAGGCCTTCGCGAGGGCTCGCTCCCCCGCCGCTGGCGTCGCTTTCGCGCGCTCGGGCGCCACGGAAGCTGTGATGAGTGCGGCATGCGAATGAGCAGAGTTCTTCACTGTCCTGATCTGGCGCAGATCAAATCCGGCGCTCTCCAACATCCACGCATATCGCACAATCTCCACCGATTGGCTCGTGAGCCGCCCGCGAGAATCTGACGAAAGAATACCTACTGAGATCATTGCTTCAATGTCAGCAACTGGCACTCCCGTGAGGTCAGAAACCTCAACGAGCTTCAGTCGCGTTCCTGGCTGAGGTCGCTGGACTTCCTCAATAACTCGCATCCGCCCGGGATGAGAATCCCGAGGAGATTCGCCCGCATCCAATTGCCGGAGGAGTTCGCCGATCTGTGACAGCGGCAAGAACCGATCACGTTGTTCCACCAGAACGAATCGAAGCCGCTCCACATCGGCCGCGGAAAACAGGCGCTGATTCGATGGTGTGCGCTGTGGCTCAACAAGCCCGATGGATTCGTAATGCCGAATCTTGGAAACAGTCAGGAGCGGAAATTCAGCGGAAAGAGCGGAACGAACCTCGCCAATCCTCAGCGCAGGACTGTGGGAGAGGTCCTGAGGCCACGTGAGCTGCTCGCGCGCCTCGCTATTGCGCGAGCTGTCATTGTTCCGCGGATTGCTCTGGGTAGCAGAGACCATGATCAGGCCTGCGATGCATAGAAGGACAAGCGGAACTTGCCGATCTGAACCTCATCACCGTTAGCCAGCACAACTGAGTCAATCCGTTCGCGGTTAACGTATGTGCCGTTCAAGGAACCGGAATCGCGAACCGTGAAGACGTTGCCTTCGCGAACAAACTGCGCGTGGCGGCGCGAAACGGTGAAATCGTCCAAAAAGATATCAGTCTTGCGCTGGCGTCCAGCGTTGGTGACGTCCTTGTTCAGAAGAAACCGCGCACCTTCGTTCGGTCCGCTGAGTGCAATGAGGAGGGCTGAGCCATGAGGCAGCGATTCGACAGCCTGAGCTTCCTCGGGCCGTAGTGCTCGGCGATCATCAGCGAAATCGGCAGAAGCTCCGTCAACGGCATACTGCGACGTATTACCTAAAGCATCGCCGCCCAATGACGTCTTGTTTGGATCATCTGATACCGACATCCTGAACCTCCCTCACAGTGTAAGTAACAACAGTATAACAACTCCCGGCGGGTCAACAGCACCTATGATTTTCAACTCTTCTCCCCAATTGGAGTTTCGCCCGCGCTCTGGTGTAATCTCAACTGGTCGGCAGCAACCGGCATCGGGATGTGGCGCAGCTTGGTAGCGCACTTGACTGGGGGTCAAGGGGTCGCAGGT
>NZ_JBQCZW010000013.1:0-8829 GCF_052089425.1 Ancrocorticia sp.
ATGGTGTGGATTCATGGCGGATCCTACGAGGGAGGCTCGCCTTCAAGCCCGTGGTTTGATGGTCAGGCGTTCAACGAACGCAGCGTTGTGACAGTTTCCATCAGCTACCGCGTGGGGTTTGATGGGTTTGGCTACGTTGACGGCTCGGACGCGCCACTCAACCGTGGGCTACTAGATCAGGTACTTGCATTGAAGTGGGTCCGTGACAACATTAGCCAGTTCGGTGGCGATCCGGGCCGGGTCACGATCGCGGGCCAGAGTGCTGGTGGTGGCAGCGTCCTATGCCACTTGGCTAGCCCACTATCTGCAGGCCTGTTCGTCCGAGCCATTGCTCAAAGTCCCGCTATTGGCGATCGTCCACTCAGTCAGGCGCGGATGATAGCCGCGAAAATTGCTGAGCGGACCGGCGTGCGTCCGGGCATTGAGGGCTGGCGTTCTCTCACAGAAGATCAGATTATTGACGCGTCCATCGGGCTGGGGGAGGACATCGTTCTCTCTCCTGATCCGGTCAAGTTCGCGTGTGCCACAGTGGAGGCCGCGAGCTTCCCGCGCGATCAATGGGCCAAAACGCTACCTTTTGGTCCAGTTTTTGATGGGAGCGATCAGTTCCTGCCTGCCTCGGTTATGGCGGCCACGTTCAGGGGGGCTGGCTTTGACGTGCCACTCCTCATCGGCTGCACGCGCCACGAATACACTCAGCAAACAGCACCGATGAGGCCCATATGGAATCGGGGAGACGATGCCCGAACGGTTCTCTCCAAAGCGGGGTTTCCGAAGCTTGGGGCCTGGGCGATGCTCCGCGAATTCCCGGAGCTGGAAAACGACACAACCAAAGCATTAGGGCAGCTGCTCACGGCTGGGGCTTTCCACCTCCCGATGCTGAACATCGTCCAAGCGCGGGCAAGCGCCAGAGTTGCCTCAACTGGCGATGTGGATACCGGGGTGACGGGGCCGGCGAAGAAGGCAGGTACTTGGGTATACGAGTTTGCATGGCAGAAACCCTCCACCGGGTTGGCCGATCATTGCGTGGAAGTCCCCTTCGTGTTCAACTGCTTGGCGGACGAAAACGTCAAGCGCGTATTCGGCACCAGTGCCGCCCCACGTGCACTGGCTACCGCCACCCAAAATGACTGGGTGAGATTCATTTATGCCGGAGACCCCGCCTTCCCCGCATGGCGTGAGGGTGAACGCGGGCGCATCTACGGCTCGCAGTCCCACAGTGGCGTCAAATCCTCGCGGCCATTCCAGATTGAAGTGAGCATGATGCGGCTGATGCGCGAGCTCTAGGTGGCAGGTCCCTATGTCGCCGGCCAGCAGCGCCCTGTTCTCAGGGCCACTCCGCTAGGCCAACACCGATCATTCTGGCTAGGCTGGTCCCATGTACATCAAGGTGTGTGGGCTCAAGACAGCCGAGGACGTGGCAGTTGCCCGAGAATCTGGGGCTGACGCTATCGGCGTGGTTCACGCTGCCGGCAGCCCCCGCAACCTTGAGGAGCCTGACGCTGCCCGAGTTATCGAATCCGCCGGTGGAGAAGTAGACACTGTGCTGGTTGTGGCCAGCACGCCCGTGCGTGAATCCGTGGAGTTTGCCCAAGCTATTGGTGCCTCCGTGCTTCAGATGCACGGGCGCTACACGCCTGAAGACTTCATGCTGGCTGCTCAGCTGTTTCCGAGAATCTGGCGCGCCACCTCGCTGGCGCCGGGAATCGACCTCACGGTTGGGGCCTACGGAGAAGAGTGCTTGCTATTGGATGCCCCGCAGGCGGGTTCGGGCAAGCGGTGGGATCTGGGCGCCTTGGATACGGCTGGGACCCGCCCGGTTGGCCAATGGCTGCTTGCGGGTGGCCTCAATCCAGCCAATGTTGCGGAGGCGATTGCTCAGGCCCGCCCGTGGGGAGTAGATGTGTCCAGCGGAGTCGAATCGTCGCGGGGCGTGAAAAGCCACGATCTTATCCGCCAGTTTGTTACGAATGCGCGTGCCGCCTCGTTCTAAATAGTCTGCAGCATTGCCCGATTCTTCGGAGCCGTGCAGGTTTCCCTGTCCAGAAGCCCCACGAACTCCAAAAACCCCGGGCACCGCCTGCGCGTACCGCCGTCACCTAGTGTGCGAGGGCGCTCGGTGAGGCATCGGCCCGCCCGCCGTGAGCAATGCATTTCTCATGAGCGTGCTCATCGCAGGCCACGAACCGGGCGCGGCAGCTCGGGTCCGCACAGTTGACCAGATGCGAGGAGCTCTTCCCGCACACCGCGCACGTCCCGATCACTTGGGCATCGGGCGCGAAGTCAACGGTCTCCCTGCCGTCGAACACAGCCAGAGAGCCGTTCCACAGGCCGTCGTTGCCGTAGGCTTCGCCGTACTTCACGATGCCGCCGTCAATCTGATACACATCGGAGAACCCGCGGTTTTTCATCAGAACGGAAAGGATTTCGCATCGCACGCCGCCCGTGCAGTACGTGATCACTGGCTTGTCTTTCACATCGTCGAAAGCACCGGATTCGATCGCCTCGATGAACCCGTGCGTTGTGGAGATCTCGGGAACAATTGCGTCCTTGAACTTGCCGATTGCCGCCTCGTAGGCGTTACGCCCGTCAAAGAACACCACATCGTCGCGGCTGGCCACGAGTTCGTTGACCTGATCGGGGGAGAGGTGTGTGCCCCCACCAATCACGCCGTCTGCTCCAACCTTGACCTCATCGGGCGCCCCGAAAGCAACGAGCTCATCGCGCACCTTGACGGAAAGCCGCGGAAAATCTGTGATCAGCTTCCACGGAGCTGGCCGGCTCGCCCCACGAAACTCTCCAGCGCCCACGGGCGCATCCTCAAATCCGCTGCCGTCGCTCCACTTGACGTTCTCCGGCAGCTTCGTGAATGGTCCGTATTCCTTGGTGCGCTTGATGTATTGCTTACATGCATCCAGCTCACCGCCCACGGTTCCGTTGATCCCGTGTGGGGAGATGATGATGCGCCCGCGCAGGCCGAGCGAATCGCACAGCTCGCGCTGCCACAGCCGCACGGCCTCCGGATCGGCCACGGGTGCGAACAGGTAATACAGGAGAATCTTCGGCACGCTCACCCATCCATGATAGGCGCCGCTCCGCCGCCAAGGAATCTCGTGTCATGTTGAGTCATCCCCTCACGCCATGCGTGAAAAAGGCTCGGCCCGCCCGCCCTAGTCAACTATGATGGCGGGCATGCGCGGACCGGTGGAGCTTGTGGGATTGGTGGGTCCGGCCACCTATAGCCGTGGGCTAAAGTACGCGCAGGATGGCCGCGTTCGAATCACCGAAAATGATCCACCATATGTCGAAGGCAAGCCCGCCGCAGAACGTGGCGAAGGCTACCTCAAGGGCACAAGTAGCGGATCGGGATCCAATGTTTACACCGAAAACGTGGATTACCGCCTGTCGCGTAGCGGTGTTGTCACGTGGATGTCCGGCTCGTGTTCCTGCCCGGTTGGCGTGGATTGCAAGCACTGCGTGGCGCTCCTGATCACTCATTTGAACCAGGAAGAGAATCAAGGACAAGCGGGCACACAGCCTTCCGCGTCTTGGCAGGCTACGCTCGGCAATATCTTCCAGATGCCGGAAGAGGAAATGACCATCGCGCTGGCGGTCCAGTTCACGGCTCCGCGTCAGGCCGCGTCAGCACCGGGGCGCCGTTCGCCCTACGGTATGACGAATCTGGGTACGGCAGGCATGGTCCAAGTGCGCCCGGTGCGTGAGGGGAAGCGCCAGCCGTGGGTCACCACCGGGGTGTCCTGGAATCAGATCGGTTCGCGCGGGCTTGACGCTGATCCGCGGCAGATCGGCGCCCTGGACCAGTTGCGCGAGCTGCACTCCATCTCCGGTGGCTATGGCGGGACGCAGTGGCTCAACTTAGCCGCCGTGAATTCTCCGGCGCTGTGGCCTGCCCTGCGCGCGATCGCGGATTCCGGCGTCCAGTTCATCGAGCAGGATTCGTGGGAGCCGGTCACGCTGGAGGCCGAGCCGGTGCGCGCGCTCGTGACCATCCGCGAGGATTCCACGGGAGTGGATTTATTGGATGACGCCGACGGCGCCCTTGCCGGTGGCTCCCTGACAATTCGTGCTGAGCTAGAGCACGCCGAGTTACCCGACGATGGATCGGTTGTGAGGCTCGGTATGCCGCTGAAGGGCGTGGCCTGGAGGGCTGACGGAACTGTTCATCTGGCCGGCCTCGAAGAACCCGCGGCGCAGCAGTGGCAGCGCCTTGCCGTTCAAAAGGACGGCGTGAGGGTGCCCAGAGAGGAACGTGAAACCTTCGAACGCGAACTGTTGCCGCTCATTTCGCGGGTGGGTTGGACCTCACCGGGAGGAACGTATGAGCCGAAGCCGCCCGATGATCCAGAGCTTCATCTCGCCTTGTTCTCCGATACTGTCAGTTCGCGGCCTGAACTGTTCCTCCACTGGTCGTGGGGCAAGGATTCCGATGCACTCAAGGCGATGGAATCGGGAAAGGTGGGTTCTCTGCCGGACGTATCGGACATGATGGATATGCGCGATGAGCTCTACCCGATGCTTCAGGCGATTCAGGACTCCCGGCGCCAAGAGGCTAAGCGCAGGCGCAGCCAGCGGCTCACTCCCGATCCGAAGAATCCGCGCCGTGACGCGGTCAAGGAAGCCGAGCTGCTCGCGGAAGTGGCCGATGCGATGAAAATTCTTCCGGCAACAGTCAAGGAGGGTGAGCCGCGCCAAGAGAGCCGCATCAAGGGCATGGACGTGGTGACGTTCAGCGAGCAGATACGCCCCCGTTTGGATCAGCTTGACGTAGTGATTGACGAGGTGGGTGAAGCTCGCGAGTTCCGCCGGGCAGATGATGCCCGGGTGTCGGTTGACGTGGGCGAATCCGATCAGCGTGACTGGCTCGATCTCAACATCGTGATGAACGTGGGAGACTATCAGGTCCCAATGTCCGAGCTGATCCGTGCGCTCACTCAGGGCGAGGACGTGTTGTTCCTGCCGAGTGGTGAATACGTTCAGCTGGACACCCCCGAGTTGTCCCAGCTGCGTGAGTTGGTGACCGAGGCCCGCGGCCTCACCGATCAGCGCCGTTCCGGCTTGCGCGTTGCCAAGGTCCGCACAACCTGGTGGGAAGATCTTCTGGCACTGGACGTGGTCGAGGAATCCCAGAGTAAGTGGTTGAGGGCCATCCACGATGCTGTGACCAACCCGCAGGATCCCGCCCCCATCCCGAGTGGACTCACGGCGCACCTGCGGCCATACCAAGAAACTGGATTTCAGTGGCTGACAAACCTTCAGCGGGCGGGCTTGGGTGGCGTGCTGGCCGATGATATGGGGCTCGGCAAAACTGTTCAGACCCTCGCGATGATTCTGGACGAGAGGCAGCATCGCGAAGATAAGACGTTGGGACCGTGGATCGTCGTCGCCCCAACGTCCGTGGTAGCAAACTGGGCCGCGGAAGCGCGTAAGTTCACCCCGGGACTACGCGTAGCAACCGTGGAATCCACGAACAAGCGGCGCGCGCGGTCTCTGGCGGCGGTAGCGCGCAATGTGGACGTACTGGTGACGTCCTATACGCTGCTCCGGCTGGAATACGAGGATTATGCGGCGCTGAACCCCACCGGAATGATTCTGGACGAAGCCCAGCAGGCTAAAAATCCGGCGTCCAAAACGTTCACGAGCCTGCTGAAAGTGGGCTCGCCCGTCACGTTCGCTATCACCGGCACCCCGATGGAAAACAATCTGACTGAACTCTGGGCAATGTTCGCACTGGTTTCACCTGGGCTGCTCGGCTCGGCCAAGCAGTTCCGCGAACAGGTGCAAAAGCCCATCGAAAAGGGCGGGGAACATGCCGGCGAACACCTGGGGCTGTTGCGCCGCCGGATCGCCCCCTTCCTGTTGAGGCGCACCAAGAAGCTCGTGGCCTCCGAGCTTCCGGAGAAGCAGGAGCAGGTGATGGAGGTGGAGCTGGCGCCGGGCCACCGCAGGCTCTATGATCGCCAGCTCCAGCGCGAACGCCAGCGGGTGCTCCACTTGGCCGACGATCTGGACCACAACCGGGTGGAAGTTCTCAGCGCACTGACCCGCCTGCGGCAGTTGTCCATCGATCCCAAGCTGGTGATCGAGGATTCGAAGGCTCCCTCCTCCAAGCTGGACGCGTTGCTGCCTTTGCTGCAAGAGGCTAGCGGTGAAGGGCATCGAACGTTGGTGTTTAGCCAATTCACGCGCTACCTCCACATGATTGCTGAGCGGTTGGATGCTGAGGGCATTTCGTATTCGTATCTGGATGGCACTACGCCGCGGCGTGCCAAAGTGATCGAGGGCTTCGCCGATGGCAACGATCCCGTATTCCTCATCAGCCTGAAAGCTGGTGGGGTGGGGCTCAACCTCACGATGGCCGATTACGTTGTGCTCACCGATCCCTGGTGGAATCCCGCCGTGGAGGAGCAGGCCGTTGATCGCACCCATCGCATTGGGCAAACCCGCAACGTGCACGTGTATCGGTTGGTTTCTCAGAACACCATCGAGGAAAAGGTTGTGGCGCTCCAGGACAGCAAGCGGCAGCTTGTTTCCGGTGTGCTCTCCAGCGAAGGTACGGGTGGTGCGGGCGTTGGTTCGGGCGAAAGTGGTGCCGGACGTGGCACCGGCGAATCGGCTGCTACCCCTGGCGCCGTTGGGGGAGCGCGGCTCACCTCCGAAGATCTGCGCATGCTGCTCGAATAGGACCGGCAGGCATTGGACTGGTGCCGATGCACTTCAGTCCCACGTTGTGGACTGTTTGGGAGGTTAGTCTGGTTGAGTTATCGGATACGCAGGCAACCATGGGAGGCACGGTGCGCCAGAGCGATGTGGATTCATTTTCGGCCATCACTGCCGGGATGGCTTCTCTCACGCCAAAGCAGCGATCTATGCTGCTCGTGTTGTCCGATTATGGTGAACCAGCCACTATTAGTGTCCTGAGCGACATGACGGGATTGCATGCCAATTCCGTTCGCGAAACGCTCTCCGTGTTGGTGGAGTACGGACTCGTGCGGCGGGCGAGGGTTCCTTCGGCCAGTCGTGGCAGGCCCGCGTGGGAGTATGAGAGCTCAGTCCCAGCCGATCTTTCCGTGATCATGCGCGAGTTTTCCACGTTCGCTCGGGCGGTGTGCGCCTACCTCGAAACCACCAGCGCCACCCCGGTGGCAGATGCCGAAAAAATCGGAGGCTTGTGGGGCCAGCGGCTCGCCAAGGATTCCAGCATCGCACTGGATGGGTCAGAAGGCTCCCATGAGGTCCGAGAACATCCGTTGGCACGGTTGCGTATCCTCTTTTCCACTCTCGGTTTCGGTGCCGTTGCCGGCGCCGATGATCAGAGCATCAACCTGACCGTATGCCCGTTTTCTCAAGACGGCCAGTACCCCAATCCTCTGACGTGCGCGATGCACAAAGGGATGATCAGCGCCATGCTCGCGGTCCTTTCTTCGGACAAGGTAGACGCCGATCTGGCCGCAAACTTCCCCGGCGCTCCGTGCGTTATTTCGCTCGCTGGTGAGCAGATGCGTTAATCCCATGTGAAAACCTCCGCATAATAGTGGAAAAGTCGCGATACTTTGCGCAATCCCGGTATGCTGGAGCGCATGGTCAGTTATCGCATTTCCGAGGCCTCACGCGTCCTCGGAGTTTCGGATGATACAGTCCGCCGATGGATTGAAAGCGGCAAGCTCACAGCTGTTCCCGGGACGAGTCCGCGGGAAGTTGATGGTGAATCGCTCGCCCAATACGTCAAGGCAACCAATCCGCACGTGTCAGAGGGCCGCGCATCTACGCGCAACCTTCTCGAGGGTCTCGTGCTGGAGGTGGTGAGTGACAAGGTGATGAGCCAAGTTGTTCTCCAGTGCGGGCGGTATCGGGTAGTTAGCCTCATATCAACCGAGGCAGTGGAAGAACTGGGGATCGTTCCCGGCTCTCTGGCCTCAGCACAGATCAAAGCCACCAACGTATCGATTGTTATTCCACCGGCGCGATGAGCGTTCGGGGAAACAACGGTCAAGTACCTCAACGAAGAAGGAAGAAAATGAAGAATCTCAAGAAGGCGAGTGCGCTCGCGTTCGCGCTCTCGGCAAGCCTCATGCTGGCTGCATGCGGCGGCGACAGCTCTGACGAAGCAACCGATGCTGCCACTGACGGCGCCTCGGAATCCCTAGGGACAATCAACGTTTTTGCTGCGGCATCGTTGGTTGATGTGCTTCCGGAAATCGATCAGCAGCTCACGGATGAGTACCCTGACGCTGAATTCACCTATAACTTCGATGGTTCTTCTGGCCTCGTGGATCAGTTGGCTGGCGGTGCACGGGCAGATCTGCTGCTCACGGCAAACGCCAAGACGATGACTGACGCCGAGGATCAGGATCTGGTTGAACCCTCGCAAAGCTTCACCTCGAACACGCTTGTCATGGTTGTTCCTTCCGGTAATCCGGGCGAGGTGACGGGCCTTGATGATGGTTCGCTTGATGGCAAGAAGCTTGTTGTGTGTGCCGAGGAAGTTCCGTGTGGCGCTGCAACCGTGGAACTTGAAGAGGTCAACGATCTCGAACTCTCTCCCGTGTCCGAAGAACAGTCCGTGACGGACGTTCTGGGCAAGGTGACGTCCGGGGAAGCTGACGCTGGTCTTGTTTACGTCACTGACGCCACGAGTGCCGGAGATGCTGTGGAGACCATCGAGGTTCCCGGCGCTGATGACATCATTAACGATTACCGGATCGCAATCGTGAAGGATGCGGAGAACGCCGAGGGTGCTCAGACCTTCTTGGATCTCATCCTCTCAGACGATGGCCAGAGCGTTTTGGAAAGCTTCGGTTTCGGGGCTCC
>NZ_JBQCZW010000013.1:8929-19517 GCF_052089425.1 Ancrocorticia sp.
GGTGCGCTCTTCTTGTTGCTGCCGCTCGTGGCAATTCTTGCCCGAACTCCTTGGCCGCAATTCTGGGAGCTCATTTCCTCACCGGAGAGCATGGATGCTCTGACGCTCTCCATCAAAACGTGTGTGGTCACAACCGTCGTGTGCGCGGTGATTGGCACCCCGCTGGCAGTGGCACTAGGCCACATGCCTGATACGTGGTGGGCGCGCGCCATCCGCACAGTCTTTACGCTGCCGATGATGCTGCCTCCGGTAGTTGCGGGACTTGCACTTCTCATGACGTGGGGCAGAAACGGCATGATCGGCTCCAGCCTCTCGGTGATGGGCATTGAAATTGGGTTCACCACGATAGCTGTGGTGATGTCCCAGAGTTTCGTGGCTATGCCGTTCCTCGTGACGTCACTTGAAGGGGCAATCCGTTCGCGCGGTTTTGCCTATGAGAGGGCTGCAGCAGCACTTGGCGCATCCCGAACGCGCATCTTCTTTCAGGTGAGCCTTCCGATGATGCTGCCCGCCTTCGTTTCAGGGTTGGCGATGGCGTTTTCCCGGGCCTTGGGGGAGTTTGGCGCCACGATCACGTTCGCGGGTTCGCTCCAAGGCGTTACGCGGACCATGCCGCTGGCCATTTACCTCCAGCGTGAATCCAAGACCGAAGAAGCGCTGGCTCTGGCCGTTGTTCTCATTGTTCTGGCCATCGTGGTGCTGCTGGCGGCGAATTCTTTCGCGGCGCGCCTGCCGGGTGGCCACCATGAGCGCGGAGATTCACAGCGTCCGAACCGGTTCCGTCCTCAGGACGCCGAGACTTATGGCGGGGAGACAGATGACAGGGCAGGGGCGAAAAGCGGTGCTGATCCGAAACGTGCCGCGGAGCAGAAACATACCGCGGAGCAGAATCCTGCCACGGCACCAAACAACGGTACTTTGCAGAATCTGGACGAGGGCCCGGATCGCAGGGCTGTATCCAAGCCACGCCGCAGCCCTCTGGGACCTGGGCCGCGGATCGATGTTGACGCCAGCGTGAACGTGCGCGATGTTCATCTGAAGCTTTCACTCCCAGCTGGCGAACTCACCGCAATCATGGGACCAAACGGTGCGGGAAAGTCCACGCTGTTGGGCATCATCGCCGGTACGCTCACGCCTGATCGTGGCGGCGTCAAGTTCGTGAGTGAGGATAGTGCCTCTGGCTCCGCGAAAACCTCGCAGCCCCGAATCGTCATTCTCCAGCAGAACCCCTTGCTGTTCCCGCATATGACGGCAGCCAAGAACGTGACCTTTGGCTTGCGCGCCGCAGGAGTCAAGCGAGGCGTGGCATCCCAGCGAGCGCTGGCCGAGCTCGCGGAAGTGGGCTGCAAGGAACTAGCTGACCGCCGTCCGGACCAGCTTTCGGGTGGTCAGGCTCAGCGAGTGTCCATAGCGAGGGCCATGGCCGTCACGCCAGATGTGGTTCTGCTCGATGAGCCGATGGCGGGGCTGGATGAATCAAGCGCAGATCACGTGAGGGCACTCTTGCGCCGCCGCTTAGCAACGTCTGGAGCAACGGCCGTGTTGGTGACCCACGATCCGGTTGACGCTCAGGAGCTGGCGGATTCCACGGTTCGCATCCGTTACGGCAAGGTGTCGTCCGTATAACTCCCACAAAGGTTGGGGCCCTCACGCCACCGCGCGAGAACCCCAACCACTTCCTTAAATCTCAGACTCGTGTCAGTTCACAGTGGACTCTGAGAGCTTCACATCCACTTGACGTTCGGTGCCATCTGCACCGGTTACATCAAGCGTGACAGTGTCGCCGATACTGTATTCCTTCACGAGCGAGGATAGAGTTCCGGGATCTGTGATGGCCTTGCCATCGAGCGCTGTGACAGTGTCACCCTCCTTGACGCCGGCTTCAGCGGCTGCTGAACCCTCCAGTACTTCCACGATCTCGGCGCCGGCCGTATTCCCGCCAGCTACCGTGACTCCGAGGGCCGGGTTACGTCCAACAACAATCGTGTCGCTTGTGACATCGCCGGATGTAATCTGATCCGCGATGTCCATGGCTGTGGCGATTGGTACGGCGTAGCCGGATACCTGCTCGGATGTGTTGCCCTGCGAGGCTGCGGTAGTCACGCCAACAACCTCGCCGTTTTCGTTCATGAGCGGGCCGCCAGAGTAGCCAGGGACAACGTCTGCATCCGTGGCGATGAGGCCGGTGAGCACCTCACCGTCGGAGGAGGGGGACATTTCGTCCATCGCGGTGATTGTCTGGTCCAAGCCTGTCACCTCACCCAAGAGCTCGGTGAGATAACCCTGACCGGACCCGTTGCCGATTGCTGAAACCGCATCGCCCTTGGCAAGGTCTGAATCACCGATGGACACGGTGTCAAAATCAGATCCGTCCGTGATCTGCAGGACGGCCACATCGCGGGTCGCATCATGGCCCAGCACCTCAGCCTCATGTTGTTCACCCGTATCCGCAATGGATACTGTGACAGTCTCGGAGCCGCTCACCACGTGATAATTGGTGAGGATAAGCCCGTCTGAGTTCAGAATCATGCCGGTGCCCGCACCAGCGCCGTTGAACAGTAAGGTGTTGATCAGCACCACGCCGGGAGCGGATTCAACCTTCTCCCCAGCGTCAATACTTGGCTGTGTGGCGTTGGGATCAACTGGCTGAGGGCTCTGGAATGGGCCCTGCTGAGGCGCTTGCTGCTCCGACGTACCCGGATCGGCCGTATCGTCGCCCTGAAGAACATTGTCCAACTGGGTGCCAATGGCCCCGCCGAGAACTAGCGAGAGGACTGCCGTGATTGCTAGAAGCGCCGTTGACCATCGCTGCCTTGGCTTCTGGAGAGGGGGACCGAAGTACCCGGGAACGGGGCCTCCGCCAAAGCTTCCGGGACCACCCGGGCCACCAGAACCGCCCGCACCTATCGGACTGCCGTACATGCCGCGGTAGGCAGAAGAGCCGTTAGGCCCCGAGAAAGGCCCGGCGCCTTGGGCGGAATGCGCACTGCCAGCGGAGCTGTTTGCGCTCCCTGTCCCATCGGTGGCCGCGTAGGTTCCATGCCCCGGCCCGCCGCCGGCCCCAGTTGCCTGATGATAGAACTGGCCTTCGTATGAGTTGCCCGCACCTGCTGCCGGCCCGAAGGGTGTTGTACCCGGATCGGGAGCGGCGCCGTATTGCGGCCCGTTGTAGCCGTTGTTCTGCGTTGATCCACCCTGCGGATCAGAGTTTTGTGAGTTCATGCCTAGCCCCCTATTACAACAAGGCTGTCGTAATTTCTACCTAGGATCAAACCTTCTCTCGTGTGGTGAATTCAGGAAGTTTCCTGAGAACTACCTGAAGTCGGATCTGCGCAGTCAAACAGCGGGAGAGAAAACCGCATCACTCCGCTGAAAACTCACGATTAAGGTGGCAGCGAACGCCATTGTGCGCTGCCGGACACTTTGTTGAGTTGTCGAGTTGTCGAGTCGCGGACGTGCCGATTGCGCGAGCGCCGAACGTGCCGATTGCGCGAGTGCCGATTGCGGACGTGCCCTACGGCTTGATGTAGGCGAATCCGTCTCCCTGACGCGCCACCAGCTCGGCGATCCCCTGAGGAACGATTGCGATGAAATCGGAGGGAATGTTCTCCTCGCCGATTTGGCGGTTGTGCAGTGAACTCGCGCAGATGGTGAAGCGAACACCAGCATCAGCGAGGGCGCGGATGCGCTTGCCTCGTTCGGGGTTCACATCGAAGCCATTGAAGGGACGAACTGCTGGCCCGTTGATAACAACTTCAATCTTCGATGTCTCGCCGAAGTTTGCCGAATAGTATTCAAGATTGTTGAGAAGCTGTTCCCAGCGGGCGTCTTCATCAATGTGGAACACGACGTCAGTCATGCTGCCTCCTTCGTTGGATTGGTGTGAGCCTGATGTGATGGCCTCCATAGAGGATACATCGTTTCGGGACGAAGGTCCGATTCGCTTCTCAGATCCACGATTGGAACCACATGTGCAGATTCCAGTACGAATGGGACACGGTGCTTCCCCACCACAGCGGCATCCAGAAGATCGCCGCCGCCACGATCATGGCCGTGAGCGCGCCCACGGCAACGTATCCGGCGCGGTCGGTGGCCGGGGGATACCACCACGGGGCCGCCGGTTTCGTGTGTTCGGGTGCTGGTGCGAAGCGGGCGAAGAGAGGGTCCGGTTCGTCGTTTTTTTCGACGACGACGGCGTTTTCCCCTCTCCCACCATCACTGCGCGCAGAATCCGTCACCCTTTCCAGATCCTCCCACACGAGGCGCTGGATGCGGGGGCGTCCGAGCGTGCGCGTGAGATAGGCGAGCCCATAGGTCAGGGCGAGCACCACGAAGGGAAGGACGGCAACGGCATAAAACTGGAAGATGGTGCGCCCCGTATACCCCAGCCAGGGCATCCACAGAGCCATGTACCCGCCCAAGATGGCCCATGCGCGCCAATCGCGATTGCGAACGGCATTCCAGATGAGGATGCCTAGGCCAACGATGCCTAGCCACCAAATCACCGGGTTGCCCACGGAGGTGATGGCCTGAACGCAGCCGGATTCTCCGCAGCCCGGCGGATTCTCGCTCGCTCCGTTCCAGAAGAAGGAAACGGGGCGGGCCTGGATGAGCCAGTCCCACGCCTGCGATTGGTAGTCGTGGGGTTTGCTCAGGCTGTTGTGGAAGGTCCACATGGAGCCGTGGTAGTGCAGCAGAGAGTTCACGGCGTCAGGAGCCCACGATATGGGGATCTCGGCGGCTGGTGCGGACTGTGCCCACTGTCTGTTGTACCCGTTGGTATTGGCGAACCACGGGATCCATGCCGCGATGTAGGTCAGAAAGGCCACGGGAACCAGACTGATGAAAGCCGGGATACCCTCGCGGAACACGCCTGCCCCGAACCAGAGTTTGGCTCCCACGACCTTTCGGGCGCTTGCGCCCCACGCGAAGGCAATCAGCCCGAACACGGCCACGGCGTAGATCCCTGACCACTTGACGCCGCAGGCCATACCCAGAAGTAGCCCGGTTGCCATCATCCACGGCCTGCTCCATATGCGTGCGCCCCACGTGTCAGTGGGTGTGCCATTGGGGCGCAGCCTGCCGTGTGCAGTGCGGCGAGCCAGCTTGGCTCGCGAATCATCGCGATCGAGGAGCAGAGTGGCGAAGCCGGCTAGCGTGAAGAACGCGAGGATACCGTCCAGAATTCCTGCGCGAGCAAGGGTGATTCCCATGCCGTCCAGCGCCATGGCCACCCCGGCGAATCCGGCAAGGAACGGCGAGCGAAACAGCCGCATCGCAATGTACACCAGCAGCATGACGGAGGCGACGCCGAAGAACGCCGTGGTGAACCGCCAACCCATGCCCGTATCTTCGCCGAACAGCATCTGGCCGATCGCCATGAGCCACTTGCCGAGTGGCGGGTGCACCACGTAATCGCCCTCGACGGCTGAAAGCGGCGAGTAATCACCTTGGAGGAACAGATCGTTCACATTGTCGCCGTCCCACACGCCCTCGAAGCCCTGACGTTGGAGGGAGAACGCTCCTTTGACGTAGTAGGTTTCGTCAAACACGAGAGCATGTGGATGATTGAGGTTCCAAAAACGGGTGACGAAGGCAATCAGCCCCGCGATCGCGGCAGCGATCCAGCCACGGATGGTCAAGGTGCGCGGGAGCCTGCCGATCACGCCCAAGCGCCCGCGAAGCTCCTCTTCCCACGCCGCGGCCCGTGGCTCAGACAGAGTGACCATTTCTGTCAACACGCGATGTTCTGTGTTTCCAGCATCGGGACCAGACTGCGCTACCAAGCCGGTGGGTGTGGCTGCACCCGAGTCACCATCGCCGTTGCCCGGGCTTTCTGACAGGTTCGCGTGTGCTGCTGCGTCAGAGTTCTCCGGGTGGTCTGCGCCGGTAGGGTTCGAGTTGCTCACGTCGCGGATTCTACCTACGTGTGGGAAAGTAGTGGGCATGGAGCCATCTATTGTTCTCGCAGCCACACCCATTGGGAACGATGGCGATGCCTCGCCCCGCCTGAGAGAAGAGATCGAACACGCCGATGTGATCGCCGCGGAGGATACGCGGCGATTCCTCACCCTCGCCTCGCGCCTCGGCTTAGAACCTCGGGCACGCATTCTCTCCTATTACGAGCATAACGAATCTGAGCGCGGCCCCTACCTCCTCGAACTGGCGCGAAGCCAGCGCGTCCTTGTGGTGACGGATGCGGGAATGCCATCGGTATCCGATCCGGGCTACCGGCTCGTGGCCCGTGCTCGCGAGGCCGGTGTGAGCGTCACAGTGGTTCCCGGGCCGTCTGCGGTACTGACGGCTCTTGCCACCTCGGGGCTGGCAACTGACCGATTCAGTTTCGAGGGCTTTCCTCCTCGTAAGCCGGGCGAACGCGATAAGGCGCTTGCCGCTGTGGCCGCAGAACCCCGCACGATGGTGTATTTTGAATCGCCGCGGCGCCTGCCCGCCACGCTGAGCGCGATGGTGGAGGCATTTGGCAGCGGCCGTCAGGCATGCGTGTGCCGTGAACTCACCAAGACCCACGAGGAAGTTGTTCGTGATTCGTTGGGAGCGCTCGCGGCCTACTTCGATGAGGATGTTCTGGGCGAAATCGCCATCGTCATTGCGGGCGCTGATCCTCAGGCGGCGGATTTCGCCGGTGCCGTTGATGAGGTTATGGCGTTAGAGGCCGCCGGGCTGCGCCTGAAAGACGCGGCTGCACACGTGGCTAACCGTGACGGGCTCCGTAAGAAGGACTTGTACGAAGCGGCGATTGCCAAGCGCCCTCGCTAACCCACATTTTGCGCCCTAGATTCTGGAACCCGCCGATTCACACCTGTTCAACCTGCAGGTGGACTACTTATGTGCGCCTTGGACATGGTATACCCGGTCCAACCGCGCCATAACCGGTCCAGAGCGGGACTATGAGAGCCGGGGATCCGAGTCGATATCCCGGAAGTCGAAATCATCCTCGGAAACCTCGTCAGAGAAGTCAATTGATTCATCGTCGATATCCGGCAGATCGTCGAACTCGCTGAGATCGTATTCGTCTTCAACGGCCATGACAGTGGTGTCCTGATCGCTCGGCTCATCACCGGTTTCCTGTGTTCCGGCCAGCGGGGCTAGGCCCATCCTGATGCGATCGGCCAAATCTGCGCTCTCTTCATCATCGTTTGATGGGCCGTCGGTATCGAGAGAGAAATCGCCGTCGTCGTAATCATCTTCTACGCTCGGTTCGGACTCCTCATCATCAACTCGCTCAAGGAACTGATCAAACGGATCGGAGCCGTCATCGCCCGGAATCTCGGCGTCCACCCCCTCCTCGTAAAAGCCGAACGCCTCGGATGAATCGATCTGCTCTATCCCCGCTTCGTCCATATCCGTGCGCGCCTCCTCGCCCTGCTCCGGCGAAACGGGAACGGTCAAATCGGACAGAACCCGAACGGGCCATCCGGCCTTGAGGCCGTCCAACGCGGTCTCCTTCACGCAGTGGGATTCGGCAATACCCACCACATCGATCGCCTGAATTTCGGCGTCACGAAGGATGGATTCGAGGCCCTCGTCATTGGCGTCAACACCCTCGAAACCGGAGTAAGCGGCCTCGTATTCGCCCTTCTTTACTTCCACATCGATGGGGAGCGAAGCGATCGCCTCATGCAATTCGGCCTCCGCTGTGCCGGCCACCCCGTGAGGCGGCCACGTGTCCACGAAATCTGGGTTCGTGGAAAAATGCGAGCCCGGATCAACGTGCCAATCCTGCGTGGTGGCGATGAAGGCGTACTCATCTACGTTGTTCGTGACAAAATCGGCGATCTTATCGGCCACCGCATTGCCCCCATCAACGCCGAGGGCGCCGCCCTCGCAGAACGTTGGTTGGACGTCCACAATGATCAATGCGCGATTGAGTTCTTCCATGATGGGCTCCTTGAGGTGTGGAGATTGGTGGAGTCCATCCTATTAGATGGTGCGGGGTGATGGTGCCCGTGGGTTGTGCGTTCTTGGTGAACAGAGGGCACGCGTGGCGAACGGGCGGCTACATGGTGAACGCGGCTACGTGGTGAACATGGGGCTACGTGTACTTGGCGAACGCGGGGCTACGTGTACTTGGCGAACGCGGGGCTACGTGGCGAACACTGGCCCTGCGCTCGCTCTACCTAACGGCCGACTGGTAATCTGGATCACAATTGGCCTAGCGGGATGTTGGAAACTCACATAAACCCACATTGAAAATCTGTGGGAATGCCTGTGGTACTGCGGTATTCTCACAATCAAGAGGTAGCAAAGCCGCGAATTTCTGGGTATTGGAGCCTAGAATGCTTGGCACACTGGAGGTGCGATGTATGCCGAACAACGTCACCAGTTGATCCTTGATGAGTTGCGCCAGAGCGGAGAAGTTTCTGTGACGGCGCTGGCTGCGAAACACAACGTAGCTGCTGAAACCATCAGGAGGGATCTGGATCATCTGGGCGTGCTGCGCGCGCTCCGAAGGGTTCACGGTGGAGCTGTCCTCGCCGCAGTTGGAGCCAATGAGCCCGATCTGCTGACGCGGCTTCGGACCAATACCGCAGCAAAGCGCCGTATCGGGCAGGCGGCTAGCCGGCTTCTGGAAGGGCGCCCGGAGGCAACCATCGCGATTGATGCTGGGTCCACCACGGGTTCGCTCGTCCCTCACCTGCCCAAGGGCGCCGGACCTATCGTGACGGACGCTCTTGCTATCGCCCAAGCCGTGCTGGATCGGGGCCACGAGGTGTACATACTCCCGGGGCATCTACGCGAACTGTCACATGCGGCAGTCGGGTCCTCAACGGTTGATACCTTGCGCGGATACCATCCCGATATTGCATTCCTTGGATGCAACGGCATGGACGATGCTGGATTCACAACTCCAGATCCGCTGGAAGCTGCGGTTAAAACGGCAATGATCCGTCAGAGTGAACTTCGGGTGATGATGGCCGATTCCTCCAAGGAGGGCACTCATCACTTCGCGAGCTTCGCGCGCGTGGCCGAAATCAACGTGCTGGTATCCGATACCGGCTTATCTCCCCATTACATCGAACATCTACAGGATCAAGGAATCGAGGTGATCTGCGTATGATCATCACACTGACGGCAAACCCCTCGCTGGACCGGACGGTGACTCTGGGCTCCGCACTGGTGCCCGGTGGAGTTCATCGCATAGAGACCGATCAAGTCCAACCCGGCGGCAAGGGAATCAACGTGGCGTTCGGAGTGGCGCGGGCTGGCCTAGACACGCTCGCGGTTTTCCAGAGCGCGCCTGACGATCCACTGCTGGCGCTGCTGGACGAATCAGGGCTCCCGTGCCGGACCAGCCCAATCAACGGGCGGGTTCGCACCAATATCACTCTGTTGGGGGACGGCGTCACCACCAAGGTGAATGAACCGGGTCAGGAACTTTCTGCGAAGGAAGTGGCAGACCTTGAGCGCACACTCATTGACGCCGTAGGCCCCGGGGATACGCTCATGCTGTCCGGATCTCTGGCACCGGGATTGCCGGACTGGGAGTATGCGCGGCTAGTTCGCATGCTTCGGGACAAGGGAGCGTGGGTGGGAGTGGATACATCGGACGCCCCACTCGTGGCTCTTGCACAGGAGTTCGGTGGCAGGGACGGAGCTGGTGGCGGGGACGGAGCTCTCGGCGCTGCTCCCGATTTCATCAAGCCAAACGCGGAGGAATTGGGACAACTCACCGGGCGCGACGGTATCAAGCTTGAAGAAGATGCTGGCCGTGGCGATGTGTCGGACGTACGAGAGGCCGCGCTGGCACTGAACGCGCAAGGCATCGGTGAGGTGCTGGTGACTCTCGGGGGTGCTGGAGCCATTCTGGCCACCAACGAGGGCGTGTGGTTTGCGCCGCCCGTCAATGTTCCCGTCATTTCCACGGTTGGTGCTGGCGATTCCGCCACCGCCGGGTACCTTATCGCGAAAGCCCGCGGGCTGTCCGGTCCCGAGCGCCTCGCCTACGCCACCGCATATGGCTCAGTTGCCGTATCACTACCAGGAACAACCATTCCACGCCCGGAGCAAGTACACCCTGACGTGGACGCCGTACGTGAACTGAAAGGACAAGAAGATGTCTGACATGATCACTCCCGAGCTTGTACGGCTCGGGGTAGAACCACCCGGCGATAAACTGGCCACCATCGGGATGATGGCTGATGTTATTGCCTCCACCGGTCGCGCCGAAAAAGACGGCTTGGAAGCGGCCATGCTTGACCGTGAATCAAAGTTTGCCACCGGTATGCCCGGAGGAATCGCCATTCCGCACTGCCGCAGCGAGGCAGTGAACGAGGCGTCACTCGGATTCCTCCGTCTAGCAACGCCGGTTGATTTCGGAGCCAAGGACGGTCCGGCCGATATCGTGATCGGGATCGCCGCACCTGACGAATCTGGCTCCGCCCACATGAAGCTGCTCGCACAGCTGTCCAGAGCGCTCGTGCGTCCCGGATTCGTTGATTCGCTGAGGGCGGCGGGCACTGCTGAAGAAGTGGCCGAACTGGTCATGGGCGTGGTGAGTCCGCCTGCGCAGAAGCCGGCCGGTGGAGACGCCGCGAGCGCTTCTGGAGCTTCGGCCTCAGCTGGCGGG
>NZ_JBQCZW010000013.1:19617-29073 GCF_052089425.1 Ancrocorticia sp.
GCGGGAGCCATCATCATCGCCGCAGATGTTGGCATCTCTGGTCGTGATCGTTTTGCCGGCATGCCCCTCATCGAATCTGGCGTGAAGCGCCCCATGACAGGGGATGAAGCGGGGAAGATGATCGATGAGGCCGTGGCGGCGGTCAAGGATCCCAACGCCAAGCGCGTTGCAGGAACCGGTGGCGGATCGGCGGCATCCTCTGAGGACGAATCCGGCGTTGGCTGGGGCAAACGCATCCAGCAGGCACTCATGACTGGTGTCTCCTACATGATTCCGTTTGTGGCCGCCGGTGGCCTGATGATGGCGCTCGGCTTCCTTTTGGGCGGATACGATGTTTCCTTCGTGGCAAGCGACGTGGTGAGCAACTATTCGATCACGAACCTGCCCGATCAGATTTCATATGTTCAAAATGATGCGCAGATGCTCACGGAGAGATCCGGCATGCTGCTGTATCTGGGAGCCGTGTGTTCCTACCTCGGATCTGTGGGAATGGGCTTCCTCGTGGCGGCCCTTTCCGGATATATCGCCTTCGGGCTGGCCGGACGCCCCGGCATTGCTCCCGGATTCATCGGTGGCGCGGTGGCCGTATTCGTGGATGCCGGATTCCTCGGCGGCCTCGTGACCGGTATCTTCGCTGGCCTTATCGCCCTGTGGT
This sequence comes from Ancrocorticia sp., assembly GCF_052089425.1. Taxonomy (NCBI): domain Bacteria; kingdom Bacillati; phylum Actinomycetota; class Actinomycetes; order Actinomycetales; family Actinomycetaceae; genus Ancrocorticia; species Ancrocorticia sp. Next base: position 20,273 of record NZ_JBQCZW010000013.1, read on the forward strand.
TCACCAAGTTGAAGCCACCGCGATGGTTGGCAGGGCTCATGCCCGTAGTGATTATTCCGCTCATCACCAGCTTGGTTGTTGGTGCGCTTATGCTGATATTGCTCGGCAGGCCATTGGCATCCCTCATGTCCGGCCTGCAGAACGGCCTGACCGGAATGGCCGATTCTGGACTGGGCGTGCTGCTTGGAATCTTGCTTGGTCTCATGATGTGCTTCGATATGGGTGGTCCCTTCAACAAGGCTGCCTACCTGTTTGCCACAGCCGGCCTGTCAGCTGGCGTTCTTGGATCGAACGAAACTCCCTTCGAGATCATGGCCGCCGTGATGGCCGCCGGCATGGTGCCGCCGCTGGCGATGGCTTTGTCCACCACGGTTCGCCGCAACTTGTACACAGCCGCGGAGCGCGAGAATGGAACAACAGCGTGGCTTCTTGGTGCTGCCTTCATCTCTGAGGGCGCCATCCCGTTCGCGGCTGCCGATCCGCTTCGGGTGATCCCTTCGATGATGGCCGGTGGCGCCGTGACCGGTGCCATTACCATGGCACTGCACGTTGGCTCGCAGGCTCCACACGGCGGATTGTTCGTGTTCTTCGCAATCCAGAACCTCTTTGGATTTGTCCTTGCTGTTGTTGCCGGTACGTTAGTAGCTGCGGCGATAGTGACTCTCCTGAAGTCCCGGGCTAAGGCGAAGCAAGACAAGGAGGCCGTTGCTGCATAATCCGCGGAGCTTCTTCCGCCAGTCCAGTTGAAACACATGTACTGATACATGTGTACTAATACAGATGCACTGATACACACAAGAGAAAGAGCACTTTCATGGCTACCCGTACTGCTATCGTCGGTTCCTCCGTGGGCCTGCACGCCCGTCCTGCCTCCATCGTTGCCGAAGCCGCCGCTGGCTTTGACGATGAGATCCTTCTGAGCGTTGATGGTGAAGAGGGAGTGGACGCTGCCTCGGTCATGATGATCATGACTCTCGGTGCCGAAAAGGGTGCTGAGGTCAAGGTTGAATCAGACAACGCTGAGGCCGTTGACGCGATCGCGGATCTGATCGAGAAGGACTTGGACGCCTAACACATCGAGATCGGCTTCTTGGCCGCTAGAGCCCACGCTTTAGCATCGTCGAGCCGTACCTAGCACGATGCGGCAAGGGGCACCCTCGCGAGATTCTCGTGGGGGTGCCCACTTTCGTACAGGAGTTTTTCGACGACGACGACGGCGCCGTCGTCGTCCAATAAGTCTTGTTACTACTGGTGGTGGATGCGTACGTGGCTGTCCTCCATTGGATTCCCGGTACCCTGCCTAGCTCACCCGGGGTGGGCGAATATGCCAGCGCTGCCCAAGGCAAGTATTCTGTGACTATGTCGCATATTCTTTCTGCAGTCGCTTGGCCATATGCCAATGGCCCTCGCCATATCGGTCACGTTGCCGGGTTCGGTGTTCCCTCCGATGTTTTCTCCCGCTACATGCGAATGCGCGGCGATGATGTCCTCATGGTGTCGGGAACCGATGAACACGGTACGCCGATCCTCGTGGCGGCGGAGGAAGAAGGGGTTTCCCCCAAGCAGCTGGCCGATAAGAATAACCGGATCATTGTGGAGGATCTGGTCGCGTTGGGGCTGTCCTATGATCTGTTTACGCGCACAACCACGGTCAATCACGAAAAAGTTGTGCAGACGATGTTCGAAACATGCCGTGATAACGGCTACATGGTCATCCAAGATACTGATGTGGCGATTGATCCGGTTTCGGGCAACACTCTTCCTGATCGCTACATAGAGGGCACGTGCCCGATCTGTGGTGCTGACGGCGCTCGCGGTGATCAGTGCGATAACTGCGGTAATCAGCTGGATCCGCGTGATCTGATCAACCCGGTGTCAAAGGTTTCCGGCCAGACCCCCGAATTTCGAGTAACCCAGCATTACTTCCTTGATTTGCCGGCGTTGGCAGATTCCTTGGCCAGGTGGCTGAACCAAGTGGAGGAATCGGGAGAATGGCGCCAGAACGTCATCTCCTTCTCTCAGCACCTCCTGGACGATGTCCGCCCCCGTGCCATGAGTCGCGACATTTCCTGGGGCATCCCGGTTCCGGGGTGGGAGGACCAGCCGAACAAGCGCTTGTATGTGTGGTTTGACGCGGTGATCGGTTACCTTTCTGCTTCGGTGGAATGGGCACGCAGGCGTGAAGTAGCCGGCACCGGCAGTGCGGAAGATTGGCGCGATTGGTGGAATAACCCAGAGGCGCTGTCCTATTACTTCATGGGCAAGGACAACATTGTGTTCCACTCCCAGATCTGGCCAGCTGAACTGCTCGCCAATAATGGTGAAGGTTCCAAGGGCGGAGAGCTTGGACCTCTCGGCAAGCTCAACCTCCCAACCCAAGTTGTGGCCTCCGAGTTCCTGACGATGGAGGGCAAGAAGTTCAGCTCCTCCAAGGGCGTGGTGATTTATGTGCGCGATGTCCTCTCGCGGTATCAGCCAGACGCCCTTCGCTACTTCATTTCGATCGCTGGCCCGGAAACGTCGGATTCTGACTTCACGTGGGCAGAGTTCGTTCGCCGCAATAACTCCGAACTGGTGGCAGGGTGGGGCAACCTTGTGAACCGTACGGCGGCAATGATTGCAAAGAACTTTGGGGAAATCCCGGCTTCTGCAGCCTTGGAAGAAATTGACCGTGAGCTTCTAGATGCCGTCAGCACTGGATTCACCACGGTGGGAGACCTGATCGCCAGTCACCACCAGCGTTCGGCGCTCTCTGAGGTCATGCGCCTTGTGGGGGAGGCCAACGCTTACGTCACGCGCACCGAGCCCTTCAAGCTCAAGGCGCCAGAGCAACGCGAACGCCTCGCGACCGTGCTTCACACGCTCGTGCAGGTGGTTTCGGACCTCAATACGATGATGAGCGTGTTCCTGCCCCATTCCTCCAACGCTATTGACAAGGTGCTGGGTGGCGCCGGAGATATTGCGCCGATGCCACGCCTCGTGGACGTTGAGGATCTGGACGGAGGAGATCCGTACCCGATCATCACCGGCGATTACACGAATTTGCGCCCGTGGGACCGCGTTGAGGTCCAAGCCGGCACGCCCATTGCCAAACCAAAGCCCGTGTTCCAGAAGCTGGACGATGCTGTGGTGGAGGAAGAACTGGATCGTTTACGCGCCGAGGCAGGGGAGTAGTCACTCCGTTGGGTAACAACAAGAAGAAACGCCACGTCTATCCGGATGTTCCGCCGGCGTTGCCGTACGGGATCGTCGATAACCACACGCATCTTCCGGTCCACGGGGATCCGGATGCCGAAGAGGAAGCGCAACTCGCTACGGAGCCGGTACCCGGCGCGGCGGGATCGGCAGGACCGAAATCAGGTCCGTCGGGAGTGAAGTCAGGTCCGGCGGGCGGAAAGCCAGTTCCCGCCAGCGCAAAACCAGCACCGATCCCCGGTCGGGGCCTCCCTCTCACGATGGCGGGCCAACTCGCCCGCATGCGCGAGGCTGGAATTCGCCGGGCGATCACATGCGGGTGCGAAGTTCCAACGCTGCAATCCACGCTGGACCTTGCCCGGCGCTACCCGGATCAGCTGTCCGCAGCGATTGGGATTCATCCGAACGATGCGCCACTTCACCGCGGAATCACCGAAGAATCGCCCGATGGCATGACTCACGGCCTAGATTCGTGGCACCGCGAGTATTCGCTGGAGGAAGCCGTGGAGCTGGTGGCTGATCTGGCCACTGACAGTGCGGTGGTAGCGATCGGCGAAACCGGCTTGGACTACTTCCGGACCGCAGATTCTGGCAAGGCCGCCCAAGAAGAGGCTTTTCGGATGCACATCCAGTTGGCCAAGGAGCTGGACCTACCCTTGCAGATTCACGATAGGGAGGCGCACGAGGACTGCGTGCGTATCTTGCGCGATGCGGGTGCGCCCGAGCGGACCGTCTTCCACTGCTTTAGTGGGGATACGCAGCTTGCGGAGATCTGCGGGCGCAACGGCTGGTACGCCAGCTTTGGCGGAGCCATGACCTATCCGGCCAACGATGATCTGCGTGAGGCCTTCCGAGCCCTGCCGCGTGAGCTGATATTGGCCGAGACGGATGCGCCCTACCTGACGCCGGCTCCGTGGCGCGGCCATCCGAACGCGCCTTACGCAGTTGCCTACACGGTTCGATACCAAGCGGAGCTTCTTGGTATGGATCTGGGCGAGTGGTGCCGCCAGATCGATTCCAATACGAGGGAAGTTTACGGCGTTTAACAGGTCCGGTATTTCGGCGCAGATGGAAGATGAACGACGACGACGGTGAACACCTCCCCCTGTGACAACCGACCGGCTCTCTGCAGGCATGCACGCCACGCCACTACCGACGCCCCCTGCACCAACCAACTGAGGGTCCGAACATGGATGTGGGCGGTGCCGATTGGCACCGCCCACATCCATGAGTTCACGACTCGCGAGTTCTGAACCTAGTGGCTAGAAATTCTGGCCGTTCTCCTGACCGTCAGGCGAGGCCGCCGGCGGGGGAGTCTGAGGATTCTGAGGCCCACCGAACGGGGTGCCAGCGGGAGGCTGCGCACCGGGCTGCGGTGCCCCAAAGGGCTGTCCCGGTACGTCGCCGCCGGGCTGCCCGCCGAAGGGCTGCCCGCCGAAGGGCTGGCCGTTAGGAGCGCCTTGACCTGACGGTGCCTGAGGACCCGGATACGGCGGGTAGGCGGGTCCGCCTTGAAGGTTCTGTCCCGGCCGAGGCTGACCCGGTTGACCGGGCTGAGGCTGGCCGGGGTGTCCCGGTTGACCGGGCTGCGCGAGCTTGGCCTGCTTGGTTGCCCAGCGCGTGAACAGGGCGCCAGTAGCAATCAGAGCGACGCCACAGATAAGGAGTAGCCAGAAACCGAATCCGCGGGAGACCTCAACACCGTAGTAGCTGAGATCCTCGTCGCTGACATCGCGCGGGTTCCAGTTGAAGATCACATTCACGATGAGGATAACGCCGGCCACGCCAACAAGGCTTGATGAAGAGGCCAGCTGCTTGACGTTCGCCTTCGGGATGAACTGAAGTACGAGCGGAATGATGGCAACCAAGATAAAGATGAGAGCGATGATGAACGGGCCACCGGAATCGCCCTGAGCCCAGCTGACGGACTCAGAGTAGCCACCAGCGCTAACCGTGAAGTAGGGAAGGAATAGCGCAATGAAGGCGATAAGCAGCGGGACACCGCACATCGCAAGGTTCGTGAGGCGCTCTTTCTGCGGGTTCTTGGTTGCCGGGTTCATAGGGCCGGACTGGAACGGGGGAATGCCGGGCTGCTGGCCTTGCGGGAACCCTGAGCCCTGAGAAGGCTGCTGGGGCTGCTGGCCAAAGCCGCTGGGAGGCGTATTTGTGCTCATGTAAGGACCATATCAGCGTAGGGACATTGGTCCCACAATGTGAACGGGTGTAGCTGCATGTTGTGACGAAAGAGGCGCAAACTACACGAATCTAGCTGCTCTGCCCTAACGCTATGCGTGGTGGTGCGCCACATCTCCACCCGTCGGGACTGACACTCTGCTAGTAGTTCGCAGCATGGTTCGCTAAGTGAAAGCGCGTTCACACTCCAAGCCTCTGGTCCAATTATCACAATCCGGTTACACTCGATATAGTTTTGTTATAAAGCGCAGGCGAGGCAAGCCGGCGCAGGTCGATTTCTTTGGAGGCACCGAGTGGGGCGACATAGCGGATCCGTCACTCCAGATTCCGCACAGGTAGATCTGGAAGGCACGGGACACATCGGACCACGCCGCGCAGCGCTGATGGCCGAGCGTCAAGCGGCAGACAGCCAGCACATTGATCACATTGACGTAGTGGCTTTGACCGAACGTGCCCAATCGATCGCGGCAGAATCCGGGGCAACCGCAGGAGCCTCCGCGGCCGCAGATGAATCCGCAGTGCCCGCCGCCGGGTCTGCATTTGTTGCCGCCCCGATCTCCCCAGATCTGGATTCTGAGGACCTCGTGGCCACCTATCAGGTCAAGCGTGCGAGCGCCAAGAAGAATGTGGGCGTTGGAGCAGTCGCCATGATTGCTGCAGTTTCCATGTTTGGCGTTGCAGGGGCCGTTTCAGCAGATTCATTCTTCTCCAAGGATGACGCAGCCGGCTCCAGCAACTCAGGCGTACTCGGTACGGCAGCCATCGAGAAGACGGATGCCCCCGTGACCTTCACGGTGGAGGTTGATGGGGAATCCCAGACTCTGACGTCATCTGCCACCACCCTGCACGATGCCCTGAGCGAAGCAGGCATTCATGTGAACTCGGACGATAAGGTTTCGGCGCATATGACCGATCCGATCGCCGAAGGTGACACCGTCAAGATCGTGCGCGTTGTGACCGAGTCCGTGACCGAGAAGGCCACCGATAAGTTCACCACTGAAGAGGTCGAGGATCCCAGCCTCCCCGAAGGCGAAGAGGTTGTTGAGACCAAGGGCGTGAACGGCGTATCCATCAAGACTCTTGATGTGACAACCGAGGATGGCAAAGAAACTTCTAGCGTTGAGACCATGCGTGTGGTCCAGAGCGAACCCGTCAACGAGGTTGTGCGGATCGGAACGGGCGAAGAAGAGCAAGCGGAAGATCTCACTCGTGACGATTCTGATTCTGATTCCGGAAACGATGCCCCACCGTCCGTGGCTCCCTCCGGCAATCCTCAGTCCATTGCTCATTCGATGATGGCCAGCTATGGCTGGGGTGAGGATCAGTTCTCCTGCCTCGTTCCGCTGTGGCAGAAGGAATCGGGTTGGAACGCTTCGGCCGCCAATCCGTCCTCCGGTGCCTACGGCATCCCGCAGGCTCTGCCAGGCAACAAGATGGCTTCTGCTGGCTCGGATTGGCAAACCAATCCTGCCACCCAGATCAGCTGGGGCCTCAGCTACATTTCGGATCGCTACGGCAACCCGTGCAACGCGTGGGGTCACTCCCAGTCCGTTGGCTGGTACTAAATGGAGGATGAAAGATCGGGACTTCTGAGCCCGACCGATATCCGCGCATTAGCCGCAGAACTTCATAAGCGCCCAACGAAAACTCTTGGGCAGAACTTTGTTCACGATGCCGGTACCGTGCGCCGAATTGTGCGCGAGGCGGGCGTGCAGCCCGATGATTCGGTTCTAGAGATTGGCCCGGGTCTAGGCTCACTCACGCTCGCCCTTCTTGAAACTGGCGCCGCAGTTTCTGCCGTGGAAATCGATCCCGTCTTGGCTGGGGCCCTTCCTGCCACAATTGCCGCACACATGCCAGAAGCAGGAGACCGCTTCGCCGTTCAGCTCATGGACGCAATGGATGTATCGGGGCCGGAGAGTTTGGCCACGCCGTCGTCGTCCCAAAAAACCACGTTGGAACCGGACATTCTTGTAGCAAACTTGCCCTACAACGTAGCCGTGCCTATCTTGCTGACGCTGCTGGAGCGGCTGCCCGGCCTGAAACGCGCGCTGGTGATGGTTCAAGCCGAAGTGGCGGACAGGCTGGCGGCGGGGCCGGGATCGCGTATCTACGGCGTGCCCTCGCTCAAAGCGGCGTGGTATGCGGACGTGACGCGCGGATCCAAGGTGGCGCGAACCGTGTTCTGGCCGGTCCCCAACGTTGATTCGGCGCTCGTATCCTTTGTGCGCCGTCCCCTTCGAACCTCAACGCCGCGAGAGACTGTTTTTGCCGTGATTGACGCGGCTTTTGCTCAGCGGCGTAAGACTCTGCGTGCGGCACTCAGCACGTGGGCGGGATCCGGCGCACAGGCAGAAGCGATCCTTCGGGCCGCGAACGTCTCTCCTCAGGCGCGCGGCGAACAGCTGACAATTGAGGACTTCATCGCTATCGCAGACGCGGGCCGGAACTTCACCGCGAGTTAAGCGGTGCCGGACTAGGCTTAGCAGTGACTCGTGCGCCCAGCACGCGATGAAGAGAGGTCACATGGATCAGGCGATGCACCACCACTGGCTGGTGGCTGAGCGCCGGATCGACGTAGCCCTTGGCGGATTGGCGGCCTGTGGCCTGTGGATGACCCTGCTTCCTGTGCTGGTTTTCCTGCGGCATGGGGATTGGAGTGCGCTGCACTCCATGGCGGTTGTTGCCGCTATCCCCGTTGCGGTGATTTGCGCTGGTTTGCTGGCGGCCTCGCTGCGTGTTGCTCGCGCCATTGAGGAACGCGATCAGGACGAGCTGGCGCGATGGCGTACAACCCTCGTGGCACCCGTGGAACCCGATCTTCTTCAGGCGCGCCTGCGCCGCGTTCACTACCTCATGCTGGCTGTGATCGTGGTGGCCATGGGGGTGCTGGCCATCGTGGCCGGTATGCGCCTGGGCGCCCTAGGTGACGCGGCAGAAATTGGATTTGTCCGTGGAATTGTGTTGATCGCCATGGGGATTGGGCTGGCGGTGGCCACGCTGATGCTTCCGGTGAGTCCGCGCGCGCAATTGCGCTTTCTCGTGATCGTGAGCTGGCCGGTGCCCGTGGGGGCAGTGCTCTGTGCGCTGGCCCTAATGTTCAATAGCGATGCAATCTCTGCGGCCGTCTCCTTAACCGCCATGGCCAGCTTCGTGTTTGTTATTGCCGGAATCATCGTCATGCTCATTGCGATTACCGCCATCGGGTTTTGGGTTGCATGGGTGGGACGCGTTTTCACCGGGCGCAGCCTGCTCATCAACGATGCTGCACGCGAGGTTCCCGAGATTTCGAGTCAACATGGCGTGGCCGAACCGGAGTTTGATGAGGTGGATGTGGAGATCGTTGCCGATGCGCTCCTCATCGATCGGCAGCAAGTCTGGCTGGCTGGAACCGTGCTGCTCTTCACCGTTGG
>NZ_JBQCZW010000013.1:29173-64655 GCF_052089425.1 Ancrocorticia sp.
GCGAGTAGTGGCGGCGCGGGCTCGTTTTCATCTTTGGCGGAGGTGAGCGATAAGGTGGAGGCTATGACACAAGGCGCCTCAGATTCCTCAGCTCAACCGACGGCCGAACCCACGAGGGGCCCGAAAATTGATACACGGCCAGCCGTGCTCATCGTGAATCTGGGTACTCCCGAAGCCCCGACTTCTACGAAGGTGCGTCCCTATCTTCGCGAGTTCCTGAGCGATCGTCGCGTGGTGGAAACGAACCCGGCACTGTGGCGTCCCATTCTCGAGGGGATTATTCTGCGGGTGCGGCCTAAGGCCTCGGCGGAAAAGTATGCCTCCATCTGGTACCCGGAAGGCTCGCCACTGATGCACTGGACAGTGCGTCAGGGCGAGGAGCTGGCCCAGCGGCTAGGCGCTGGTGTTGAGGTTCGTGTGGCCATGCGCTACGGCAAGCCCGGTGTTCAGAGTGAACTGACCCGCCTGTACAAGGACGGCTTTCGCAACGTCCTCGTGTTCCCGCTCTACCCGCAGTACGCGGCCTCGTCCGCCGGCACGGTCATTGATGAGGTGGCGCGCTGGACACTCGCGGCGCGCGACCAGCTTGAGATCCGGACGGTGCGCTCCTTCCCCGAGGCGCCGGCCTACATCGATGCTGTGGTGGGTGCGATCGAATCATCGTGGGAGGAAACGGGGCGGCCCGATTTCGCCGCAGGGGATAAGCTGATCACCAGCTTCCACGGGATTCCGCGTGCTATGCATGATGCAGGTGATCCCTACCGCTACGAGTGCGAGGCTACGGCTGATCTTGTACGCCAGCGCCTTGGCCTTGCAGAAGGCCAATTGATGGTGACCTTCCAGTCCGTATTTGGCCCGTCCGAGTGGCTGAAGCCGGCCACCATCGACACGGTGGAGGAGCTGGGGGCTCACGGGACGCGGCGCGTGGATGTCATCTGCCCAGGGTTCATGGCCGATTGCCTAGAAACCCTTGAGGAGATCAACATCCTCAATCGCGAGACCTTCACTGGAGCCGGCGGGGCCGAGTTCCATTACGTCCCATGGGCCAACGATTCTGCGGGGCTCATCAATACCATCGAGGAGCAAGTGGTGAGCCGCTTGGGCGGGTGGCTTCTGGAAGATTCTGAGAATTAGTGCTTGGAGATCTCCGGTTCTTCGCTGGCAGTACGTGCGGTTTCGACCTGAATGGTTGAGTGCTGGATCGGCACGTCGAAGTGGTGCGCGACGCAGTCCTTCACGTTGGCAATAACTTCTTCTGCGTGACCATCAGTGAAGCATCCTTGTGAAATCACCACGTGTGCCGTGAGAGTGGGTAACCCAGTGGCAACCGTGGTGGCGTGCAGATCGTGCACGTCCTCCACGTGCTCCAGCTCAAGAATATGGCTCCTCACCTGATCCAAATCCAAACCTGCTGGTGTGAAGTCCATGAGGATGCGGAAGCTCTCGCGGATAAGTGTGATGGCGCGGGGGATGATGAGAGCGGCGATAAGAAGCGCCGCTATTGCGTCAGCAGCGTGGAAACCCGTCGTTTTGATGACAATGGCGGCAATGATTACTCCGAGCGAACCCAGCGCATCGTTGAGGACCTCCAAAAAAGCCGCCCGCATGTTCAGATTGGCGCCTCGGCTGCCAGCTAGCACGAGAATGCCAATCACGTTGGCGCTCAGCCCGATGATTCCGAAGATCAACATCTCACTGGAAGGAATGTCCGGCGGAGCGAACAGGCGTTGTATCCCCTCGATCGCGGCGTAGGTTCCCACACCGAGAAGGACGAGCGCCTGACCGAGTGCGGCAATTACCTCAACCCGGCGGAATCCCCACGTACGCTTCGACGTGCTGGGTTTGAGCATGAGTGTTGCTGCCACGAGAGCAATAGCGAGCCCCGAAGCGTCCACGATCGCGTGACCGGTATCTGTCAGAAGCGCCAAGCTGCCCGTGGTGAAAGCGCCGATGGCCTGCGCGATGGCGATTGTTGCGCTGACGGACAGAGCGATCCAGAGTTGCTTGCGATGATCTCCGGGTTGGCCTTCCGCCGCACTTTCTGCAATGTGGCTGTGGTTGTGTGCCATTGTTACCTCCTTCCGTACGTTCGCGCCGATTCGGTGCGCCTCGTCGTGGTGCCGATTGTGCTGGCCGAGTCTGGAACACCGGATTCCACCTCGGCTCCAGATTCGTTGATGGGGTGCAGGTGTGGGCCGAGCCGTGCCGGCTTGCCGGTAGCCTCGAGAATTTTCTCGGTCGCGGAAATGAGGGAGCGAAGCAGATCCGCATCTGCGAGCGAGTACCACGTTGACCGTCCCTCAGTGCGTGCTGTCAGCAGTCCGCATTCGGCTAAGTAGCTGACGTGTTTACTCACAGTGGATTGGGCGAGCCCCATGTGCTCGCGCAAGTCTCGCACACGGTGTTCGCCGGAGGCCAGATGCTCAACGATGGCAAGGCGCGTGGGATCACCGAGTGTGTGGAAGAGGTGCGCGTACGCCTCTGTGGAGGGCGTATCGATGGGCTGCGCCCAATCCTGAATGATCGTCATGCAGCGATGATATCGCTTTACGGCTATGTACGGAAGGTTGAGTTCGGTGAGCGAAGTCAAAGATCGCATTTCCTATACTGAATGTAGTACTTATGCTATCGTTTCAGATGTAGCATAAGTACTACATCTTTTGAGCACTCGACTACTACATCTTCCGAACTCCCAACCTAGGACGGCAACATGGCAGTCATTTCCGCCACGGGTATACGAAAGGCCTATGGGGCCAATCAGGTACTCGACGGGCTCGATCTAGAAATTCAACCCGGCGAAGCCGTGGCCCTACTCGGACCAAACGGCGCTGGTAAAACAACAACGATTGAGATCCTCCTTGGATTCGTCTCCCGCAATGCAGGTGACGTGAGCGTTTTGGGACAGGATCCGGCCCGCGGACAGGACGAAAGATGGCGTGCCAAGATTGGCATTGCCATTCAGGGCGGACAGGACCACCCGAAGTGGCGGGTTCGTGAGTTCTTGGAATGGGTGCGTGCCCATTACGAAGAATCCACACAGCTCCGCACGGTCGATGAGCTTGCCGAAACGTTTGGCCTCAACGATCATCTGGATAAGCCATTGCTCAACCTATCCGGCGGGCTTCGCCGTCGCCTCGATCTAGCAGCCGCCGTGATCAACAGGCCCGAACTGTTGGTTCTTGATGAGCCGACGACGGGGTTGGATCCGGCGGTGAAGAGGGCGGTGCATGACGTCGTCGTCGATCAAATAGATAGCGGAACCTCCCTTCTCTTGGCAACTCACGATTTGGCCGAGGCCGATCGGATTGCGGACCGGATCGTCATTATCAATGAGGGTGGCATCGTGGCCGAGGGATCCCCGAACTGGTTGCGCGCGCAGGTCGAAGGCAACGCGGAAGTGACGTGGCGGCAGGGCGGTGAGGCGCACGTCCACGTGGCCGAGGCGCCGGAGGAATTCGTTCGCGAGATTCTGAATCAGGGTGGGGTAAGCGATCTGGAGGTGCGCCGGAGTTCACTGGAGGATGCCTACCTCGCGCTGCTCGATCCCGAACATGCGGGGCCCGCCGTGTGGCGCGGGACGTCAGCCGTTGCGGGCACTGTGGCTGAATCCGGAAGCTACGTCGAATCTGAAGACGAAAACGAATCCGGAAGTCGCATCGAAACTGAAGTTGAAACCGAAAACGGGGCCGAGGCCGTACGCCAAGCCGAGGCCGTACGCCAGGCCGGATCCGAACCCACGGAAACGATCGGAGGAACGCGATGAACTCGCAAACGATACGCGCAGGAATGCGCCAGGCACGCGCGGATGGACGCGTCAGCTTCCTGACGCCAGCATTTCTTGGCGTGGTAGTTTCGCCGCTTTTTCTGGTGATCGCGGTGAGGTTCTTCCTCTCAGATGCTGATTATGGTGGCGCGATCATGGAGGCCGGTAGCTGGGCAATCGCTGGGATGATTGGAGTGGTTGGCGCCCTTGCCGGGTTCAACGTGATGAGCGAAATGCAGACGGAGCGGACCGCTGGCACCCTGCTGCGGCTACGGATGATGCCCAATGGGACAGGTGCGTGGGTGCTGGGCAAACTCGTGGTCACGTTCGTGTACCTCATGGTTACCGGCGGGCTCACAATCCTGATTGCAATGGTGATGATTCCTGGCATACGTCCGGATTCAGTCTCTGCGTATATCTTGCTCTTTGGGTTGCTTGCTCTCTCGTACGTCGCGTTCTTCCCGATCGGTGTGATTGCCGGAGCGCTCGTGCGTTCCACGTGGGGCTTTCTCATCAGTATGGGTGCATTCATGCTTCTGTATGCGGGTTCGGGAACCATGTTCCCACTGGAGTTTTATCCCGATTGGCTACAGTGGGTGATCGGAGTGACGCCGCTCTATTGGATGGCGCACCTTGGCCGGTGGACCCTTCTTCCCTCGGAGGCGGGGGCCGCGGAGCTAACCGGATCATTCGAGCCGCTTCTGGGAGTTGCTGTGATTGTGTTGTGGACGATTGTTGGATTTGCGCTAGTGTCGCGAGTTCTGCGTAGCGGCATGAGCCGCGAAACCGTTGGCAGCCTCATGGCCTCGCGCGAACGCGTGGCAACGAAGGGATACGCGTGAGTCCGCGCCACGAGGAGCCGGTACGTAATCGCTTGGCCGTGCTCCGGGCCAGCCGCGGGATCACCCGGCGGCAGCTGGCCGATGCGCTTGGCATCCACTACCAGACCATGGGGTATCTGGAGCGCGGCGAATACGCGCCGTCGCTGCATCTGGCGCTCCGGATTGCCCGGTACTTCGAGGTCCCGGTTGAAGCCGTGTTTGGGTTGGATGAGTTTCCGCCGGTCGTGTGAGGGCTCCTGAGTCTGCGTGTGAGCGTAGGCGCACGCTGCGAGCGGTGGCGCACTGCAAACGGATGTGATGGCCGGAGGGTGTGATGGCTCCGTAAATCTCAATTGTGCCCCGTGCCGGAGGGTGAATCTTGGCACCCAGTTCGGCTCGGAGCCCTATTTCTTACTACACTCGATCTGTGCACAAAGTCTTTGCTTCCGCTCCCGGTAAGGTGAACCTCGCATTACGCGTGGGACCGCCACGAACCGATGGCTTTCATCCGCTCGATACGATTTTCGAGGCGGTGGATGTGTATGAGTCAGTATCAGCCACCTACGCTCCCTCCGAGATCACCGTGAGCGTGCGCGGAGCAACGCAGGAACTTCCAACGGATGAGCAAAATCTCGCGGTCAAGGCCGCCCTGGTTCTCCGTGAGCGCTTTGGCGGCACAGCGGGCGCCCATCTCGATCTGGAGAAGCGGATTCCGGTGGCCGGTGGTATGGCCGGCGGCTCCGCGGATGCGGCGGCAACGCTCGTTGCCTGCAATGAACTCTGGGAGTGCGAGGCCAGCCAGAGCGATCTGTTGGAGATTGCGGGCCAGCTGGGATCGGACGTGCCGTTTGCTCTGCTGGGCGGGCTGGCTCACGGGGTGGGGCGCGGGGAGCGGCTAGTTCCCATTAACGCGGATGCTCACCATTTCTGGGTCATGATCACCTCGCCCGAAGGCCTTTCCACACCCGCAGTATTCGCGGAGTTTGACCAGATCATGGGCTACACGAGGATCCCGGACACCCTTGTTCCGGACACACTAGACTTGCAGCGCGCACTCGCCGCCGGCGATTCAGCCGCCGCCATCTCACACATGATCAACGATCTGGAAGCCCCGGCCTTCTCCCTACGTCCGGACCTCCGCGATCTCATGAAGTCCGTGGAGGGGCGGAGCGCAGGCCACATTCTTTCGGGTTCCGGCCCCACGATCGCCCTACTGTGCGATTCGCTCGGGGCCGCCGATTCGCTCGCCAATGCCCTGCGCACGGAGAACCCTGAACACGGGATCATCCGAGCAAATGGCCCTGTGGCCGGCGCCCGCGTGACGGAGGCTATCTGAGTGGCGCATCTTCTTGGGCTGCAGCAGGCGGGAATTACCCTCGGTAGCCGCCCGATTCTTGGCGATGTATCCGTCAATCTGGAGGACGGCGTCCGCATTGGCGTAGTTGGCCCGAACGGCGGCGGAAAAACCACGCTTTTGGGCATGATCACCGGCCGGATTGCTCCCGATACTGGCAAAGTCACCCGCCAGCGCGACGTCCGCATCGCCGAACTCGCCCAAGCCGATTCGTTCCCTGAGGGCGCGACCGTGCGAGAGGTGATCCACGGGGCTGATGCCACCCACGTGTGGGCAAGCGATACGCACATCCGCCGCCTGCACGAAGGCCTCCTGCCCGATATTGCGCTGGACGGCGCCGTCAGTGAACTCTCCGGAGGCCAGCGCCGCCGCGTGGCGCTTGCGGCCACCCTGTGCGAGGACGCCAACATCGTGATCCTCGATGAGCCAACGAACCACCTAGATATTGACGGCATCACGTTTCTGGCCAGCTACCTGAACGAGCGATTTGGCGCAGGTGGTACTGGCTCACACGGTGCCGGCGGTAGTGGTTCGCGCGCCTCACACGCCACTAGTTCGCGCGCCAACGGCGCCCTCGTCGTGGTCACCCACGATCGCTGGTTCTTGGACGCTATCTGCTCGCGCCTATGGGAAGTGGTGCCCGGCAACGATGGCCCGGGAGGCCGCGATCCGCGCCCCGGCCACGTGGAAACCTACGAGGGCGGATACGCCGCCTACGTCCTTCAGCGCGCCGAACGCGAACGCCAGAGTGCCCTGGCCGCCGAAAAGCGCAATAACATGCTCCGCAAGGAACTGGCCTGGCTGCGCCGCGGCGCCCCAGCCCGCACCTCCAAGCCCAGATTCCGGATCGATGCCGCCGAAGCCCTCATCGCGGACGAACCAGCACCACGCGACACGATGGAACTGGCCAAGATGGCCACCTCGCGCCTCGGCAAGAAGGTCATCGATCTGGAGAACATCACCTTTGCCTATCCGGGAGGCGCAGCTCAACCGATCCTGCGCAACGTCACTCTCCGTTTGGCTCCCGGCGAGCGCCTAGGAATCATGGGTCCCAATGGCGCTGGAAAATCCTCACTGCTCGGCGTGATCTCCGGCGCCCTCGAACCGCAGAGCGGCCACGTTAAGCGCGGGAAAACCGTCAAGCTCGCGGTTCTTGATCAGGACACGCGCGATTTGGAGAAGGTCTCCGAAAAGCGGGTTGTGGAGGCCGTCTCGGATATCGCGATGCGCGTGAACGTGGGCACAAAGGAAATCACCGCCACCCAGCTGGTCGAACGTATGGGTTTCACCCGCGAGCGCGCCTGGACACGCGTTGCCGAAATCTCCGGTGGTGAGCGCCGCCGCCTCCAGCTCATGCGCCTGCTCATGGCCGAACCTAACGTGTTGCTGTTGGACGAACCGACGAACGATTTGGACACGGATACCCTCGCGGCCGTTGAGGACCTGCTGGATTCGTGGCCCGGAACGCTCGTGGTTGTCTCCCACGATCGCTATTTGCTGGAGCGCCTCACCGATCGCCAGATGGCCGTGTTGGATCAAGATGTGCGCGATTTGCCGGGTGGTATAGATCAGTATTTGGCGCTGCGCGCCGATAAGGGCGACGACGGCGGCCCCTCCCACAACGCCACCTCCAGCAATTCAGATACCGCACAGGGCGAGCCATCTGGACCGTCCCGGTTTGCACGCTCGCGTGAGGCACAAAAGGAGGCGGGTCGCATCGAGCGCAAGCTCAACAAGGCCCGTTCTCAGCTGGACAAGCTGCACGCCAGGCAGGCCACAGAATCGGAATCCGGGGATTTTGAGGCGCTCGCGGCTACGTCGCGGGAAGCTTCGGCCCTAGAGAGTCAGATCGCTGATCTGGAGGAGGCGTGGCTCGAAGCCGCCGAAGAAGCCGAAGAGCTCCGCGCCTAACACTCTTCTCCTTTCCCGCTTCTCCTTTCCCGCCACTCCTCGACGCCGGTTCCCACCTTGGACCGGTTACGGCGCATATGGACCGGTTATGGCGCGCATGGACGAGGTATGCCATGTCCAAAGATCACATAAGTAGTCCAACACGGCAAAGGTGGTCCAACGATCACATAACCGGTCCAGTGGCAGGTTGAATCTGCTACACGGATTCGACGGCCGCGGCCACCACCGCCAGTCCGTTGTGGTAGTGATCGAGGTAGGAGGCGAAGCCTTCGACGTCGTCCTTCACCGGATCTGCAACCGTCACTGGGGCTCCGGCGAAAACGCTACCGGCCAAGTACTCGCTGAGTGGCTCGCCAGCGCCCGAATCCAGATAGGCGGCGAGCACCGCGATGCCCCACGCCCCGCCCTCGGACGCAGTTTCGGCTACGGCAACGGAGGTCCCGAGCGCGCCGGCGAGGAATCGCTGGGCCACCCCGGCGGTGCGGAACAATCCGCCGTGGGCGTACATGCGATCCAGCTTCACGCCCTCGGAATCGAGGACGCGCATGCCCAGCGCTAGCGTGCCGAACACTCCATAGATGTGGGAGCGCATCGTGTTGGCCAGCGTGAAATCGCTCCCGGTGGTCCGCACAAATACGGGCCTGCCTTCCTCCATTCCGGCCACGGGTTCGCCGGCCAAATGGTTGTAGGCCAGCAAGCCACCGGCATCGGCCGCCCCACCCAGCGCCTCGCGGAACAGGGTTTCGAATGCGGCATCGGGGGTGACGGGGGAGCCAGCGGCCTCGGCGAAGCGAATGAACAGCCGCACCCACGCGTCAAGCTCGCTGGCGCCGTTGTTGCAGTGCACCATGGCCACGGGATCGCCTGCCGGGGTGGTCACCAGATCCAGCTCGTGATGTTGGTTTTCGAGCGGGTGCTCAAGCACAGCCATCGCGAAGATACTGGTGCCTGCGCTGACATTACCGGTGCGTGGCTCCACGGAGTTCGTGGCCACCATTCCCGTACCGGCGTCACCTTCGGCGGGGCACAGTGGGATGCCAGCTTGAAGCGCACCCGTCGGATCGAGAAGCCTGGCGCCGTCCCGCGTGAGCGCGCCCGCGGCCTGCCCCGCCCCCAAAACCTTCGGGAACAGATCCGTGAGACTCGCGGCTGGGAGGCGATCGCCGGCGAGCTCGTTGTACTGGGCAACCAGCTGCGCATCGTAGGAATCGCCTGACGCCGCGATCGGGAACATGCCAGAGGCATCACCAACGCCCAGCACCTTCTGCCCGGTGAGCTGCCAGTGCACGTAGCCGGCAAGGGTCGTCACGAAATCGATGGTGGGCACGTGGGGCTCACTATCCACAATCGCCTGATGCAGATGCGCGATGGACCATCGCAGCGGAATGTTCACGCCGAACAATTCGGAGAGTTCAGCCGCGGCCACGCCCGTGTTGGTGTTACGCCACGTACGGAAGGGGACTAGAAGTTCATCGTTCTTATCGAAGGCGAGGTAGCCGTGCATCATTGCCGAAATGCCGATCGCCCCGATCGTGGTGAGCGTGACTCCATGGGTGGTTTCCACGTTGTGGGCCAAATCCGCGTAGGCGCCCTGCAGGCCTTCCCACACCTCGGCGATTGGGTAGGTCCACAGCTTCCCATCCAGCGAGTTCTCCCAATCGAACGTCCCTACCGCTAGCACGGTGGCCGGATCGGCGCTGGACACAAGGCATGCCTTGATCCGAGTGGAACCGAATTCGATCCCGAGTGCTGTGCGGCCTGCTTCGATCTGTTCGCGTGCGTCTGCCATCGTCTCTCCTTGGCGTGTGTCGTGGTGTGTTCGTGCATAGAGTTATTGTGAACGAGCGTGCGTGCTCAACAGAGAGTCCACACGTCCAGTTCCGTGACCTAGGTTACAGGCCAGCCGCGACCGGCGCGACCCGCCGCCCCTCTCAACCACTGGGGCCGAACGTGGCCCGGTTTCGGAGCATCGGGGGCACCGCCGTCGTCGCTAAATATCGTTCACACAACGCAAGCCGAGAGCTGCGCGAGCGCTGTGTGAAGCCCCACTAACCTACGTCCCCCGGAGCGTTGTGACCCCGTTCAGGCTGGCCTAAAATCATCAGGTAACCCTTACCTAACTAATTTGGAATAAGTCCAGATTAGCCCGTGAAAGCGAGCCCACATGAAACGACTCCTTGCGGCACTTTCGGCTGGAGTTCTGGCACTCACGCTGACCGCCTGCTCGTCGGATGACGATTCCACGAGCGATGCCACCGCTTCCAGCGGCCCGGCCGCCTCCGATCAGGATTTCCCGATCGAGATTGAACACGCCTTCGGCACCACTACGATCGAGTCCAAGCCGGAGCGGGTGGCCACGGTTAATTGGGCGAACCATGAGGTTCCGCTCGCGCTCGGGGTAGTTCCCGTTGGTATGGCTTCCGCTGATTTTGGGGACGACGACGGCGATGGCGTCCTTCCCTGGGTTGACGAAAAGCTGGATGAACTGGGCGCAGAGACCCCCGTGCTGTTTGATGAAACCGATGGCATTGATTTTGAGGCCGTGGCTGACACGGAGCCTGATGTTATTCTGGCCGCCTATTCGGGCCTGACACAGGAAGATTATGACACTCTGAGCGAGATCGCCCCCGTTGTTGCCTACCCTGAGACCGCATGGGGCACATCGTGGCGCGATGTCATTCTGTACAACTCCAAGGGCCTTGGCATGGAAGCTGAGGGCGAGCAGTTGGTGAGTGATCTAGAGGAAGAAATCGATGGTGCCATCGCGGATTACCCGAACCTTGAGGGTAAGTCCACGATGTTTGTGACCCACGTTGATACCACGGATCTTTCCACGGTGAACTTCTACACCGCGAACGATACGCGTGCGGCGTTCTTTGAGGATCTTGGGCTGACAACGCCGAAGGCTGTTGAAGAGGCATCGGCTTCCGGCGAGTTCTCTGGAAGTGTTTCCGCCGAACAGGTTGATATGTTCGATGATGTGGACCTTATCGTCACCTATGGCGATCAGGAACTTGTGGACGTGCTGAAGGCCGATCCGCTTCTGTCCCAGATGCCGGCAATCGCCAACGATTCGGTCGTGTTCCTTGATGGCTCCGGCCCGATGGGCACGGCGGCCAACCCCACGCCCCTGTCCATTTCATGGGTCCTTGACGATTACGTTAAGGAGCTTTCCGAAGCCGTAGGAGAATAGCGAGTGGCTCAGGCCGTTAAGCCGTCCGCGTCGAGTGTTGCTATTGTGCAGCGCTCGGCGCGGATTCGCGTGTTCTGGTTGCTGGTGCTTATCGCGGTTCTTGTGGTGCTGGCCGGGGCGTCTGTAGCGATTGGGTCAAGGGCCGTGTCCTTAGACGATATCGTGGCTGCGCTTGGTGGATCCGCGGACGGGCTCGGGCAGGCTGCCGTTTCCAAGCGCATCACGCGGACGGCGCTCGCGATGCTCATTGGGGCAGCGCTGGGCGTGTCCGGTGCCGTCATGCAGGGCGTGACCCGCAACCCGCTAGCCGATCCCGGAATTCTCGGGGTGAACATGGGGGCCTCGCTGGCCGTTGTGGTGGGCATGGCCTACTTCGGGCTGTGGACGTATACGGGGTTCATCTGGACGGGCATCGTCGGAGCTGGGCTCACCGCCGTGTTCGTGTACGTGATCGGGTCCATGGGGCGCGGGGGAGCTACTCCGCTCAAGCTTGCGCTCTCGGGTGCCGCGGTGTCCGCGGCTGCGTCCTCCTTCATCAGCGCCGTTGTGCTGCCGCGCGGTGATATCGCCGGAAGCGTGCGCTCGTGGCAGATCGGGGGAGTTGGCGGTGCCAGCACGGAGGCGATCTCGCAGGTTGTGCCGTTCTTGGCTGTTGGTTTCCTTATTTCGCTTGTGAGTGCGCGAAGCCTGAACGCTCTGGCATTGGGCGATGAGCTGGCGGCGGGACTCGGGGAAAACGTGGCGGTGACTCGTGCGTTTTCAGCGTTGGGGGCCGTGCTGCTGTGCGGGGCGGCCACTGCTGTTGCTGGGCCCATTGGGTTTGTGGGGCTTGTGGTTCCTCACCTGTGCCGGCTCCTCATCGGCGTGGATCATCGGTGGCTTGTCCCCTTCTCAGCGCTGAGCGGCGCCATCTTGTTGACGGCCTCCGATGTTGCGGGGCGAATTATCGCCCGTCCGGATGAGCTGGACGTTGGCATCATTACGGCGCTCATCGGTGCCCCATTCTTTATCTGGATTGTCCGCCGTCAAAAGGTTAAGGAGCTCTGATGGCTGCAGAAGTAGTAGCTCCGCGTATCGGCGAGTATCCGCTTAACCTCCGCGAGTGCCCGCCTGACCTAGGCGAGTATCCGCTAAATCAGTGGGAGGAGTGCTGATGGCTGCACTCGTAGTAGCGGCCCCGGGCACAAACGAGCATCGCGCAGCGGTGTCCCAAGTGCGCCAGACGCGCAGGTCCAGAGACCGCCGGCGCCACATCATTCTCGCGGTTCTCGCAGTGCTTATCGTGGGCGTCTTTGCGCTCACCCTCATGGTAGGGAACACCTTTTATTCTCCCCGCGAGGTTATTGGAGTGATCCTTGGGCAAGATGTTCAGGGCGCCTCCTTTACAGTGGGGCGGCTGCGGCTGCCCCGTGCGGTTCTCGGGGTGATTGCTGGCGTGTGCTTCGGGTTGGGAGGCGTCACCTTCCAAACCATGCTGCGTAATCCGCTGGCCAGCCCGGACATTGTGGGAATCAGCTCGGGCGCCAGTGCGGCCGCTGCCTTTTCGATCGTGATCCTTGGCTGGAGCGGGACTCGGGTGTCCGTGTTCGCGATTGCGGCGGGACTGGGCGTGGCGATGATCATCTACCTGCTGTCCTACCGCGGCGGTGTTTCCGGCACGCGCCTCATCCTCATTGGGATTGGGATCGCGGCGATGCTCGATTCGGTGACGTCCTATGTGTTGGCGAAGGCTCCGCAGTGGGAACTCCAAGAGGCTATGCGTTGGCTGACCGGAAGCCTGAATGGCACCAAGTGGGATAGCGTGCTGCCGGTCCTGTTGGTGTTGGTGGTGCTCGCCCCAATTCTCGTGAGCCAATCCAAGAATCTATCTATGCTTCAGTTGGGCGACGATACGGCCGCAGCTCTAGGCGTGCGCACCGAACGTACGCGGATCATCCTCATCGTGGCGGCCGTTGGCCTTATTTCTTTTGCCACTGCCGCGGCTGGTCCCATCGCCTTCGTGGCGTTCCTTTCTGGACCCATCGCCGCAAGAATCGTGGGACCGCACGGATCGCCACTGATTCCCGCGGCGCTGGTTGGGGCGTTATTAGTATTGCTCGCGGATCTGGTGGGACAGTTCGCCTTTGGGGCGCGCTACCCCGTTGGGGTTGTGACCGGAGCGCTCGGCGCCCCCTACCTCGTGTACCTCATCATCCGAACCAATCGCGCTGGAGGCTCGCTGTGAACGTGGCATCAGGTAGATTGAACACCGCTTCATCTCGATTGCGCTGGACGCCCGCTGTGAACTGGACTATCACGCGCTTCTTATCCGGCCCCTTCTCAAACCTTCAGGATCAGGAGGCTCTCCATGAGCTCTGAACACATTCTCGAAGCCAATGCGCACACGTTAGAAGCCACCGAGCTCTCGCTTGCGTACGGCGAGCGCACGGTGATCGAGGGCCTTCACCTATCGGTAGCCGCTGGCAAGATCACCGCTATTGTTGGCGCGAACGCCTGCGGGAAGTCCACGCTGCTTCGCTCCATGTCCCGTCTGCTCGCGCCACGAACGGGTCAGGTGCTGCTGGACGGACGGCAGGTTCATAAGATGCCCGCCAAGGAGCTGGCCCGCACCCTTGGGCTGCTCCCACAATCCCCGATCGCGCCCGAGGGGATCACCGTGAGTGACCTCGTGGGCCGTGGCCGCAACCCGCATCAGGGTGTCTTTTCACGCTGGAACGCGCAGGATGATGAAGCCGTGGCCAACGCCCTCGAAGTCACACGCACAATCGAGCTGGCGGATCGCCCGGTCGATGAACTCTCCGGCGGTCAGCGCCAGCGCGTCTGGATCGCCATGGCGCTGGCTCAGGATACGGATCTATTGCTATTGGATGAGCCCACCACATTCCTCGATGTGAGCCACCAAGTCGAAGTCTTGGATCTTCTAACGGACCTCAACGAAACGCGAGGAACCACCATTGTTATGGTGCTCCACGATCTGAATTTGGCGGCGCGCTACGCTGATTGCCTCGTGGCCATGGCAGGCTCCAATGTGTACTGTGCCGGCGATCCAAACGAGGTGTTCACCGAAGCAATGGTTCGCGAAGTGTTCGGTATGGAAAGCCGCATCATCGAGGATCCAATATCGGGCCGCCCGCTCATGCTGCCGCTCGGCCACCACCACGTGGGGGAGCGCCAGCCCCTCGTCCCGTAACCATCCTCAGATAGGTGTTGTTCCACCCCAGTTGGCCGCCGCCCCACCTGCGCGCATAGTATGAATGCATCGCAAGGTTTTTGGAGGCAGCAACGCAGTGAGCACAACGAGCTTTTCACGCATCATCGATCAGGCACATTCTCATTACGAACCGGGGGTTCCGTTTGAGGTGCCGGTCCCGGAAGGCTCGATCTTCGAATTGCTTGAGCACAGTGCCAGCGCGTGGCCATCGGCCCCAGCCATTGACTACTTTGCTCGTCAGTGGACGTATCGCGAGCTGCTGGACGAATCGTTGAAGGCTGCGCAGGTTTTCGCCGAGGCCGGCATCCGGAAGGGCGATATCATCTCCTTCGCGATGCCGAATTGCCCGCAGCACCTCATCGCCTTCTACGGTGCGATGCGGCTGGGCGCTATTGTAGCGGAGATCAACCCGCTCGCTCCGGCCACGCAAATGAAGGAACAGATCGAGCGCCACGGCGGGCGCCTCTGCCTCGCATGGGAAAAGGCGGCAGGCACGCTCACGAAGGCCGGAATTGCCCCCGGCAACATTATGACGGTGGACATTTCCCGCCCACTGCCGAAGAAAATGCGAATGGCGCTCCGCCTTCCGGTTGCCAAGGCCCGCAAGACTCGCAAGCAAATGCGCGGTTCAACCCCTCGCGGCACCCGCTCATGGGACAAAGCGCATGCCACCGCAACCGCCTACAAAGGCCCCGATGCCTCCGTCACCTCCACGGATACGGCGGTGATCCTTCATTCCTCGGGCACAAACGGCATCCCGAAATCCGTGCCTCTCACGCATGGCAATATCCGCGTGAACGTTAACCAGAACCTGTTCTGGGTGTACGAATTGGATCGCGCCTCAGAAACCTTCTTCTCTCTTCTGCCATATTTCCACGCGTTCGGCATGAGCTTCCTGCTGTGCTGTGGCGTGGCAATCGGCGCCTGCCAGATCATCCTGCCCACATTCAGCCCTGAGCTCGCACTCCAAGCCCACCTGCGCCGTAACGTCACCTTCTTCTTAGGTGTGCCGCCGATGTTTGATCGTATCTGTAAGAAGGCGATCGAGGACGATGTGGATATTTCGACCATCAAGTATGCGGTGTCTGGCGGGATGTCGTTGGCGCCCGGGATTGCTCAGGCGTGGGAGCAGAGGACCGGCGCGTACATCATTGAGGGCTACGGCATGTCCGAAACGTCGCCCACTCTTGCCGGTTCCCCGCTTTCTGCTGAGCGCCGTCCCGGTTGCTTGGGCCTGCCGTTCCCGAACATGGATGTCCGGTTGGCCGATCAGGAAGATTTGGCCCGCGATGTTCTAGATGGTGAGCCCGGCGAGCTTTTGGTCAAGGGTCCGCAGGTATTCCACGGCTATCTTGACGCCCCGGAGGAGAACGAGGCCGCCTTTTACGATGGATGGTTCCGTACGGGGGATATTGTTCGGAACGACGACGGATTTCTCTACCTTGTGGATCGCTCCAAGGACCTCATCATCACATCAGGTTTCAATATTTTCCCCTCGCAGGTTGAGGGAGCTATTAAGAGGTTGACGAGTGCGGAGGACGTCGTCGTCGTCGGAACTGATAATCCTGAAACTGGTGAAGAAGTGGCCGCGGTGATTAAAGCGGCGTGGAAGAACCCGGATTTGAAGCGGTTGCGGGCCACGCTGGAGAAGGAGTTGCCACATTACGCGTTGCCGCGCCAGCTGCATATGGTGGACGAGGTCCCGCATTCTTTGATCGGTAAGCCGGAGCGTAAGGCGGTGCGCGAGACGCTTGTTGAGGCCGCGCTGGCCGAGAAGGTCACGGATTCGCGCGCGGGTAAAACCGGTCCCTTTGCCAAGCCCGAACGGGAATAAGGTTCGATTCTAGCGGGAGCTGAGTTCCGATTTGGCTTGAGAGCCAGTCATAAGCACGGTTCAAAACGCAAGGACGAATGGCTTACTCGGCGATCGTTTCTGGGAGGCAATTAGGCAGGTATTCTTCTGCGCCTGTTGTATCCCCGTCGAGGAGTGGATCCACGCTGTAAGTCAGGAACTCTTCATAATCAGGAAACATCGAAGCATACTCGGTGGTGGTAAACCAATGGAGCATATCCACAGTTTCCTGCACTTCTGCCGCGTCCCCGTCCTTCACCTGGTTAATTCCGGTAGAAAGCCAACCACATTTCCAATCTATAGCCATAAGCGAAGCGAAGAAACCGTCTTCATACCAGAGAAGAGTGGGCTTGTCCTCACCAGCTTCGTCTGTGGATGGGTTCAGCTCTCCCGATTTAAGCGCAGCGATTTGGGAGTCGATTTCGTCAAATGATTCTGGCTCTCCAAACTCTACGCCAGTGGGCATCGTGAGAATTGCGGCTGCTTCGGTACGTTCTGAACTCTGCTGGGACATGACCACAGTCTTGTTCTCCTCGAGCTCGCCAATGGCAGCAGTTCTGAGTTCTTCCTCGCTTTGCGGTTGAGAGGAGTCCACTTTTGCCTGTTCTGATGCGTCAGCTGAAGTTTCCCCGGCGATCTGGGTTCCCACGACCCCGCCGATCGCCAGCGTAGCGACTCCAATAATGGTCAACCTGTGTATCGTACGCATGGTAAAATACATCCTTCCGTAATCAGTAAGTCAACGTGCCAGAAAAATTGGCATAGGCATCCGATGCTGGCATGCCTGTCGCCTTTGTGTTGAGGGCAAACTCCGTGCGTTGGGTAACTCCGGAAGTGTATGGGAAGAGCCCTTTGCCGCTATAAGGTTTGAATTGTAGACGTGTGAATTGACTACCGCCGCGGCTGCGAAGTCCGATCGTCCAAGTACCGTTCGCCCAGCCGGAGGCTTCCGAAGCAGCAATATGCTTTCGAAATGGTTCCGTTGAATGTTACTCCACCGCCAGGCGTCTTTGTGCGCCAAGTGGAGTACTGTCGCAGATATTCGGAGACGACGCCGCTAACCGCTGCTGATTTGGCAGACGCTTCCGTTGTCGGCCCGGCGATCGCACCAGTGACACTAAGTGCAATTGTAACTAGGATTGCTCCCATAATTCATTGAAAACTCATCTTTGCGTTTCCCTTCAAAAAGCGGCCCCCATTGATCCGTTGGTTGTATTACATCACATTTGCGATCAAGATTCCATGGTCCGACTAGCCTCACGTAAAAGGCCCGTGAATTGGGTTCCATGCCTCATATGTTTTTTGCCCGCGAAAACTGGAGGCATGACGGTATGGAAACGTTGAGGTTGACCATGTCAGCAAAGTACGAGATCACGCGCAAATACGCCAACCAGTACGCCAAGGCCACGAAAAGACTCGGGGACAGATGCTCGATGAGGTCGTCGCGGTCACGGGCTGTAGCCGGGACAACGCGCGGCGTCATTTGACCCGAGCCATGAGCAACCGGCCAGATCCACCGGGCCGGTCGCGGACACATTCACGTTAACCTCGGCCGTTCAAATACTGGCGGTTTCTAACGAACGTTGCGAATCCTTCAAAGGGAGTGGGGATTGGGATGCCGCGTAGAGCGTGGAATAAGTCATCGCCCGAAGCGAAACTAGGTCTCGTTCATGCCGCGGCCGCTTCAGACCGAGGCCGTATACAACCAGAGGCCTACACACGAGCCTCGGCATCGTCCCACCAGTGGAGTTCGAGGACAACCTCCGGGCCACCAGCCAAAGAGATACAAAAATACTCACGCAAGCAGCGTGAGGCAGAGCACATGTCCACAACTCGCGGGGAACCCCGAAAGCATGGTGAAGGGCGTATCGTTATATCGGGTGGCGCGATAGGGTCCATGTTCTTACGCGATACCCGTAACTGGTTTCTCTATTACCAAAGATGGTGTGGGTTACGATGTGCTTGCGTTTTATTTATGCATCTTTATGTAGTGCACTTCTTCTTTTTGGTCTTTCCGCATGTTCATCTCGGCAGTCAGCCGGTGATACGGTCACAGATCCCCCGTTACCAGCGCAGAGCAGTGGAGTGGAGCTTGTCCAGCCGGATGTGGAGCTCCGCCCTAACGAGACATCACCCGAAATTGGTGACTGGCTTTCGGAGGAAATCCAGAGTTTCGATTTCTCTTTCCCTTCCGAGGAGTATCTTCCTCACACTATTTTGGATTTGTTCCCGGAAATTGAGAACGGGGTGCCGATTGAACAAGGAGAAGTCTCTGGTTCAGACGCGGAAACTCTCATGGTCGAAATCCCTTCTTCATCAGATGCAGAGCCGTCTACGTTCGTGAATATTTCTCGGGGAGATGCTTACAGTGCGATGTCGGACCGCTGGTACTGTGCATGGGTCGATGAGTACTTGATAGCCAACAAGGCTCCGGACTCTGCCGGTGAATCACAAGCACTGGAATCCTTGGAGGCCTTCCACGCGGACAAGACTGCCCAAGAGTTGTCGATAAACCTCGAAACCTATCAGGAGGACATCTACAACCTGCTGGTAAAAGGTGAAACAGCACCAGCCACCTCCCTCGTCAAAGCATGCCAACCCTTGAAATGACAAGAGGTACGGCTCGGTAGTGCATCAAGGTGACAGTCTTATGTCATGAATCCAACCCGCTTCGGTAAAGAAAGGCAGTAATGAAACAAACAATCAATCAGACAAGACTTAAGTGGACAACAGTGATGGCGGCCGTCATTGCAGCCGTGGCATGTCTCCTAGCGGGCGTCTTCATTGAAACTGCTAGTGCCTCCCCGACTAGTCCTAACCTCCCAGTCACAGTGTCAAATCATATGCCGTTGGCTTCGGGATCGATGAGTGGCCCTAAAGCGCAACTCGGGACTATCTACTACACGAAAGATCGTTACCACGCGAACGCTGGACAAACTCTCAGCTATGAGAACAAAGGTGGCTCTTGGTATCGCAATGACAACGGCAAAGCCGACCCTACGGGAGGGTGTGGAGGTTATATTAACCTCTCGCTCCGGACATACCCCTCACTTACTTCGTTCACCAATTCGATCACGATCTATAACGTTGCGAAACATGCGGGGCCACTTGCTTGGCATCCTCAGAATGTTAGCCCCCGGTATTTCCGGGTCACCCGTTATGCAAATGGAGGTAGCTGTGGTTCCTACGGCTACAATGCGGTGAGCTTTAATGGAACTATTAGGTACTGATGAATTATGAGAAACAAGAAGATCACTCTCCCCATCGTTTTTGGAATCCTAGCCCTTTTCACCGTCACCACCAGTGTGATCGGGAATTCAACGGCCCAAGAAACAAATGTGGAACCAAAACAGTCTGTCGCTCAGCAAGTCCCTGATTCTGTAGAACATCAAGCCGAATCTGAACTCGAACAATTCACGGGTGCCTTTCCAGAAGGGGTAGCGGAACCCACTAGTGCCGTCGAGTTTATTCCAGAGCTTGCAGGAACTACAATCGTTCCAGATCCAGAGGTCTACGACGATGGCCAAACCTACGTTCTACACAAGACGGAAACGAAACCATCCACATTTGCTAGCGCTGCGAATGACAGTGAAGACGTAACGGTCGTACTCGTAGAAGGTGCTTTCTTCAATCAGTACGCTCTTCAATGGCATTGCTCTTGGCTAGACGAGTACCTCAACGCGGTCGACGAGTCCGATGTTGATAGTGCGAAAACTGCTCTAACGAACCTACAAGGATTCGCAGACATGGCCCATGTGCGTGAGCATTTGCCGGATGTCGACCAATTCCAGTACGATATCGTCAAGCCGATCTCAAGTGGAGATCTCACTCCAGCTCGGCAGTATCGCGCAGTGTGTACTGGCAACGAATAGCCTTATGGCACCTTGTACCCCGTGATCCATCTATCGTGTATCAAGTGTCTTGGAGCCATTGCCGGCACGTTTCGATGTCGCTGATTCTTGTGGGCCAATTGCTTAAGGCTTTCGGTGTTCGAGTTTGGTAGTGCGCATGGTGGCATGTTCAGCGCAGGGGTTCCTCGCGGGCAGCGGACGCATAACCCGTCTCACGCTGCTTGTGTGAGTGTTTAGTCGTCTCTATGACGTAGGAGCTGCAGGCTGTCTTCAAACTCGACCGGCGGTACGATGCCAAGACTCGTGTGCAGGCATTTCCTGTTGTACGCGATCTCGGTCCAGCGGGCTAGCACGGCCCGCTGGACCTCATCGCGCGCAGACGAGGTATGGATGGTCATAGAACTCGACCTGCAACGTCGACCAGAACGATTCCGACACGGCATTGCCAGCATACTCCCGTCCAACCTATCGGCTCTTTGACGTGCAGTTCGACGGAGGCGCCTGCGTGCATCGGGACTGTAAATTTCATGGTGGAGATCTGATTAAGGCTCATCCATGATGAGCACAGAACAGGATTTGGCCATGAAGGCCCCAGTGAGACACCCGAGGAACCTGTAACCACTACTTCCCCAACTACGACCTCTAGCTCATCTTCGACGTCCGGTGGTGGATAAGAAGCTCATCGCGCAGTTTGTTGGGTAGCCCCGCGAGAACGGACGCGCTTTCGACGGTGAGAATGGCCTATTGGCCGAGTTGCCGAAACTCGTGAATCCGCACTCGAAGGGGAGATTATTGATCACTTCGGCTGTGACACGCACGAGAGTGCGGTGGTGTCGGACGGCAACGCACGCAACGGCACCTGATCCAAGACGGTGGCGACAAAGGGTGAGTCCGTTGAGATCGCCGCGCCGCGAGATCGTGCCGGAACGTTCGAGCCGGTGGTCGCGAAGAAACGCCAGCACCGACTTGGCAGCATCGAGGGCGTCGTACTTCTACCTTCGACCCGGGCAAATTGCTCGAGCGCATGAGCGAATGGCAGACCCGGCCCCGTGTATCCTGCCGTCTTCATCTATGCTTTCCACGTGAAAGTGTGTGACGGCCAAGTGGCGAACCGAACGATTTAGGTGGTCCTAGCCGTCACCGCCGAGGGTAGCCGCAACATGCTCGGCCCTTGGTGCGGTGACGGGAGTGAAAGGGCGAGGTACTGGCTCCACTTGCTCACGGAGATCAAGAACCGAGGTGTCGACGGCGTCCTCATGCTGGTGTGCGACGGGTTGAAAGGGCTGCCCGATTCCGTGACGGTGGTGTGGCTGGAGCCGGGTGTGCAGAACCTGATGCGCAAAATACCTTGACGTACGCATCATGGGAGGACTGAGCCGCGATTTCGAAGGCTCTTGATCCGGTCGATCGGGCCGCCACCGTCAACGTGGCCGAGGACCGGTTGCTCGACTTCCAAGAAGCCTGAGTCCAGAAGCGTCCGGCGATCATACGGTTGTGGGAGAAAGTATGGGCCTAGTATGATGCCATATCTGCGCTACGACCGGGAGATCCGACGGATCGTGTGAAACACCAACGCCATAGGGTGGTTTGTCAACGCTCGTATCCGGAAGTCGGTCAAGGCGCATGGATACTTCCCCAACGAACAAGCCGCCCTCGAATCCGTCTACATGGCCGTCGTGGCACTCGACCCCACAGGCAAGGGCCGAGCGTGATGGACTTGGCGCTGGGAGTAACTATTGAACGCTTTCGACATCACCTTCGGCGGACCACTCTCCGCCTGGCCACCTGAAAATCACCCAATACAAGTTACCCCGTTAACTTGACCACGCCATAGTCGTGATTGTGATTTGGGTGGGGAGGGGCGAGTGACTAATTCCTCTCTGCGCAAGGAGCGTCAACAACGTTGCCTTCTCAGTAGTGCGAGTACCCCGGTGGGATTCTCGCAGCTGCGGCCCCTTTTCTGGATCAAAAGAGACTCAACTGAAATGTCCTCTTTCAGGGTAAGACGTCTGGTTCCGGTTTCAGTGGTCCCAACTACAGGGCGAAATGTCTAGTACATTCTAGCTATGGGCAGATGGTTGAACATGATGCGTGTTGTTGGCGCAATCCTTGGCGCCGGGCTATTCGCATACGGAGGTGTTATCTTCGTACTACGTTTCTTCAGCGTGGTCATGGATTCGGCAGATGAATTGTTTATCTTTGGGTTTTTCTTCAATCTTCTCGGCACCCATTTTTTCTTCCCCTTGCTCTTTTGCTTCGTGGTTTTCGTATTCATTCTTACTTGCGTTACTGGGGTCATTGCTGGGCGCCAGCAGTTTTCATTAATTTCGGCCTATTCATGCGCGCTATTTGGCGCCACTTTGGCAGTGCTCCCGCCTCAATGCGCAATGATTGGTTACATTGGGTTACAGGATGACACTCGGGCCCGCGTCTTCTGTGCGTTGTTTGCTCTGGTTCCACTCCTTGGAGTTGCTCTGAACTTCTTTTTTCGAAAGAAGCTTAGAGCAGATCAACCTCGATAGAAGTCAAGTAGCCGTGAGCCTCACTGGTAAGTAGGAAGAGCGCATTGGGTAACCTTTACTGTATTATCACACAGGCCTTGGGATACTAGGAAAAGCAGCGGGAAGCAAGAGCCTGAGCTACTGGTGTGGTATAGACTTCTGGAACGGTATCTGATAGGAGAACTCGCGCCCCGCTACGCGCGAGATCCCGTGCTTTACTGTCTCCCACAGTACCCTTTAGCACCCTCTCGAACCATGATGCTGCTGTGCTTATACCGGATGCTCCGCCGCTACGTGGGATCGTCTGTAAGCGGACTACAGAAGCAGTGATATCAGAGTAATAAGTTAGCAAGAAGGAACTAAGCTGATGAGGGTCGTTCGAATAACCAAGTGGGATCTTCTCGTCAATCGCAATGGCGTCAGCATCTGACCATAGGTCGGCTGATCCAAATTCGTTTTGGACTTTGACCGTTTTTACATTTCCGCGGGAGTCAGTAATGTTGCCTTCAAGTCTATAACCCGATAGCTCGCTCCAACTTGAGATTTCCTGATCCGAGAATCCCACAAGGAGTTCTGCCGCTTGTAGCTGGGCATCATTCGTTTTTAGCTTTGCAGGATTCAGTTGAACGAGATAAGCCAAGTTCTTCATCGCCGTTGCAAGATCACCGGCCCAGCCAGTGTATTCCTTCGGTATCACCATGTCGTTTCGGTATCCCAAGAATGTGACAAGCATGTGTGCAAGATCGATGCGAGTTCCGCTCGCGTCTTTAGGGTTTTTAGCATCTGTGTTTACATACCCATCAAGGAGCCTGAGGATGGGCGCGGAACGCGCATCGGCCCTCAGCAGCTCCATGTCTTCTTTCCGGAAAGCCTGAGCAGAGACTGTCCATTGGAATTCGCTCCGATAGCCTCCAGAAAGATATCTTGCAGACAGATAATTCGCAATGCAAATTCCGATGGACTCGCGCACAGTGGAAGGGGCATCGCTTTCAGCAACAACTCGCATGGCAACTCGACCTTGGTCCTGAAGCTCCTTAACTCTATTCTCAAGGTGCCAAATCAAAGAGATGACGTCTGTTTCAAAACCGATTGGTCCGGTTGAGACAGTTCCGGATGTCAATAAGTCAGTGGGCTGGCTCACGTCTGAAAGGAGAGAACTCACAGCGGGTATTCTTTTCGCGTAGGCAACTTTGTCGAGATCCCAGTTGCCGCCGTATCTGTGGATTTCTGTGAACTGGTCGTAGTTCCATTCGTTAGGGATTGGGTACCCTAGGTTCCCAGAAAATCCAGTCGACATGTCAGAGACGAACGCACTTAAGGCGTATCCAGCGTCAATGACACGCTGGCAAACGTTCCGTGAGGCATATATTCCGACCTGATACCCTGCTTCGAGAGTACTAGCGAGAGACCGGAAATAGGGAAGAACATTCATATCAACTTGGTAGTCCAGCACGTCAACATCGACCGCGAAATAAATGACCGTTGGGGGAATGTGAAGCCTCTTGGCCGCAAGTTGCGCCTCCTTAGCGTGGCGTTCACCGTTGGAAACGGTGAACTGTTTAATCTCGGTTGAATATTCTTGGAAGATTGGGAAGAACTGCATGCCACCTTCCGTAATCCGTTCAAGTTCACCAGGGCGGATAGCTTTAAAATAGTCAGAGGGCGATTTCTCGTCTTGGTTTGGTTCGGAGAGATATCTTCCAACAATTTGGTATCCGTCGCTTTTGAGCTTTGTCAAGAGATCATCTGTGATTTCAAATCGAGTGTCACAAGCTATAGAGGGCCTGTCTGGATCCCCTTTGGAAGTTAGAAGACTCATCCACGTAGTGGGATCCAACTTACCGGTGACTGGAAGTCTATAACTTTCTTGAAAATCAGGAACACGACGCTCGATCGCAGTCCAACTGTTCCCAGCGACACTTCCGTACCCGTTGCACATCAGGGTGACAGCTCCGAGCCAGACCCACTGCGGGAAGTTGTCAGCATTGCCGGATGAGAGAGTCTTTAGTCGAGATTTTGTACCTGTTCCAAAAGTTCCTGTAGCTTCGTTCGGTGAGAATCCTTCGATTGCTTGAAGAACTTGGATGAGTGCCTTATTCATCTCTCTTCCGTAGACTCCATCAGTTGGAATGACCCCGGTATAGTGACGGTACTGAGCATTGATTTGTTGCTGAACAGCCCGTACTCCTTGCCGACCTCCGTAATTGCTGAGTAGCACAAACTGCTTCATGGAAAGGAGAGCCTTCATAATTTCAACATCTACTGTTGACCCGTCACCGAAACCCATATCTAGCTTCAAGTTACGAATTGCTGTGCCTGTACCGCCATAGAAGTTCTGGGTGATGTGAGAGCCAGTAGAATATCCCTTACACCAGAGGGCACCCTGAATGATCGAATACACATTTGAAGTTGCGGTGTCGCTGGCTTCCTGTTCTTTGATTCCGTTTGGCCATCTTTGCAAGAATCGTGTTTCTGTCCCTGTCCCAAAATTGTCGGCCGTTGCGGCGATGCCAAGTTCGATCTGTAGTGCACGTGTCAGACCGTAGATCGTTGGCCAACCAGTATTTCCGTTCTCCATGACTCTTTCGAAACGAGAATCGTCACCGTACGTCGTATTGAGCCATTTCTGCGTTTCCAGTACCATCAAATCCATATTGATTGCTCCGT
This sequence comes from Ancrocorticia sp., assembly GCF_052089425.1. Lineage (NCBI taxonomy): Bacteria > Bacillati > Actinomycetota > Actinomycetes > Actinomycetales > Actinomycetaceae > Ancrocorticia > Ancrocorticia sp. The sequence continues at coordinate 54,298 of NZ_JBQCZW010000013.1, forward strand.
GATTCCGTCGCTCACCTACAGCTAGCTTGATGCAAGTCTACGCACCAGTAAACGTTATTGCAGCAGTCACTGCAGGTTGGGCGTGCCCAGTCATCGCCCTCGGTACTTCGTCCGGTGGGTCCGTCAAGTTATCGGTGGGGCTTGTGTTGGGTGATTATTAGGCTGTCTTGGCAGATAGGCGTCCGTCGAAGGTGATGTCGAAAGCGTTGAGTGCTTGCTTCCAGCGTTGAGTCCAGCGGGCTCGGCCGCTTAATATTGAAGTATGTCGGATACTTTTGTCACGCCAGAAGCGGGGGCGTCTCGCAACCTTATCGATGCCCATCGCATAGAGTTTCGCGCGCTCTTGAAGAAGTATGCCGCCACAAAACCGGTGCTTTTTGGGTCGGTTGCGCGAGGTACCGCGCAGGAAGATAGTGATATCGATATCCTCGTGCAGATGGATCCTGCCGATGGCAATCTCCTGATGAGGGCATCGGGACTTATGGAGGAGACTCGCGCGCTCTTCGGGCGGGACGATATCGATATTTTCCCCGCGCAATTGCTGAGAAGACCGATTTCAGAATCGGCGCTTCGGGAAGCTGTAGCGATATGAGTCGTGGCGATCAACAACGTATACGAAATATCTTGTACGCCATTGAACGTTGTCAGCGATACGTAGAGTGAGCAATTAGGAGTTTGCGGACTAGCTCCCATGACCGTGCTAGGGGACGGCTCCAAGTGTATAGCGGCAGGACGCGGCGTAGTTTTCGGCAGGCTCGGTATCGCCTTCGTGAAGGGGCGTGATCATGTAGGCCTGTGGATCTGCCGCTTCAACAGTCGTGCCGGTGGAGAGTGCGAACCCTCATTATTCCCCAATTGTCACTACGTCTACGCCGAGTTCGGCGAGCTTGTCGAGTTCTTCCTGAGGGGTCTGGGCATCGGTGATGACGGCGGAGAAGGACTGAACCGAGGCGAACTTGTGGAGCCCCGTGCGGGTGAACTTCGTGTGGTCCACCATGAGCACCGATCTGGCCGCTGTTTCGACCATCGCTCTCTTGGTTTCCGCCACGGCCGGATCAGGGTGATAGCAGTAGCCGCCAGCGATGGCCGTGACGGACATGAGGCAAATATCGATGCCGAGGCTCTGGATGTTGCGTACCGTCATCGGCCCAAAATACGCGTCAGCCCAGTTGTGGTAGTCCCCGCCCAGATGAATAAGGCTGATGTGCGGATCGCTGATCAGCCCCTCCTCGATGAACCGAGCATTAGTTGCCACGGTCACGGGCGCGAGCTCGCGCAGCCCCGGCAACAAGTGCGCACTGGTTGTTGAATCGTCCAGCAGCACCGCATCGCCTGGATGGACGTATGTGAGGGCTGCGGATGCGATCTGGTCCTTGAGTCTGGTGTTTTGCCCCAGACGGAGTTTTGAGGATGTTTCGACGAGCGATGATGACGGAACGCTCACCTCCCCGTACGAACGAGTGAGCATTCCCTGATCCACTAATTCGGAGACGTCACGGTATACAGTCATCGTTGAAACACCGAGGTTTGCGGCCAGCCAGTCCACGGTTGTCACACCCTCGTGAATCACGAGGGACACGATCTTCCGAAGGCGTACTTTTCGCGCCTGTGGGATGCGCTTGCTGGAGGCAGGCTGGATGCCGCGTGGGTTAAGTGGCGTGTTCTCAGTGCTGTTCAGGTGTTCGGTCGGCAAGGTGAGCTCCTAGGAACGGGTGGCCATGCTCCGGCGCTGAGCATGCGTTGCTCGGACGCCGGTCATACGATCATACAGTGCTGCGGGCTGAGCGGAATTGAGCCCGGGGCATCATTCTGGATCGTAATGCGCAGATAGGTCCGCATATATCCGAGCTACTTCCGTATGCCGATCTGGGGCCACGGTTTAGGCGCCTTGAGACTCTTGCAGGTCACAGTATATGGCGTGTGGAGTCCATCCTCTGGTGCAGGATTCGGATAATATCCACGCCTTCGTTCGTTTCCACGAAGAAGAGGAGGTGGCTCCCAATCGCATAACGGCGGTACCCGGTGCGGATTTCATCGCATGCGGGCCCTCGACTGGGATCAACGGCGATACGCTCGATCGCGTTTCTGATCTCGTTCACGTATGTTTCTGCTTGACGCTCGCTCCAGTGATCCTTTGTAAAATCCCAGATTGACGACAGGTCATGCTGAGCCGCGGGAGTGAGACGGTAGGCGCTCATGACTTCTTGGCGGCAATGAACGCATCGAAATCGAAAGATTCTGCTTCTCCGCTATTTTCCCCATCGATCAGCGCCGCACGCAGGGCGGCCATCTGAGTCTCATGATCCTCTAGGAGGCGGAGGCCGGCGCGAACAACCTCACTCGCGGACTGGTAGCGCCCAGAGGAGACTTCGCGAGAGAGGAAACCGGAAAGGTGATCATCGAGGCTGATTGAAGTGTTGGTACCCATGAGCTGATGTTACCAATATTTGGTACACCGGTCGATGGCGAAGGGCTTCGCCGTCGTCGTAATAGATCTCGGCGTCGGAAATCTGGCTAGAAGTCTCCCACCAGGCGTTCGGTAGCTTGTCCAGTGACGGCCGCGATCAGCTCGAAATCTTTGTCAAGGTGCAAGACGGTGTACTCTGCGATTTCAGCAATGCTGGCGATGATAAGATCTGGAACCTTGACGGCGCGGTGATAACCCTCTGTGGCCAAGAGTCCTTGCACCTCGATGACACGGTTTTCTGCAGCTGGTGTCATAAGTTCCGGTACTAAGAGGCTCGTGGGTGGGTTGAGGATGGTTTCATCCCAGTCTGCGCCGGAGCGCGCGGAAAAGCCTAGCTCCAGCAGCGTTACGGTGGCGGCCGCAACAAGTCCCCGATTGATCCTGTCCATCCAGAGTTCGAAATCTGACGAAAGGGGAATCCTGACATACGCGGACTTGTCAATCAGCCACTTCGTTACCATGCTCTAGACATGATCTGTGGGTCAAGGGCGTCAGAAAGAAGTTCGGATGCCCGGACAAAGTCTTCTTTCGAGCCTTGCGGGCGTGCACGGCGAGCCAGATTTGTGGTTTCTCGTCTTAGGAGTTCATTGCGCGAGATTCCGAGCCGTGCCGCGAGTTCATCAATTGCTTGAACGTCTGATTCGTCTAGGTGCCTAATGAGAAGGTCGGTCATGTTCATCACCTCCGATATCACACGATATCATTCGGCAGGCTTTGTGTGAAGGGTGGGATTCGCTGATTCGGATCAACATGGCGAGACCGGTAGCCAACCGACGGGACGGGGCCCTGCGAATCGAAGTTCACAAGGCCCCGCCACACGCTCTGCTTCACGAGTCTCTGTCTGGACGAGTCCAACAGCGAGCCGTTACGGCTTACGGCCGTGCGGGGAGCACCGCCCGGGTGACGGCGCCCAACACATCATCGACGTTGCCTTGGAGGATGGTGTTGATGGCGTGCAGGAGCGGGAGCTGATCTGCGATGTCGCTCGCGCGCTGGGACACGAGGGTCATCGCTAGGCCGGTGGCCGGCACTCCTTCGACGGTTTGCTCGAGGCGCGTCATCTCTTCGAGAGCCTCCGTGGGCTGCTCGCCGCGGCCAATGCGCACGCCGTACACCTTGTTGCGGCCGGACAGCCCGGTCACCTCAAGATCGCCGACGCCCGGCAGATCGTATGCCGTTTCCGGCTTGGCCCCCAACTTCGCCCCCAGAAGAGACATCTCGCGGATCGCCTGCGCGAACGAAGCAGCCTTGAGGTTGTGGTGGGGGACGCCGGTGGCCTCCTCCAGCCCATCGGCGATGCCCAGCGCGATCGCATACACGTTCTTCATGGGGGCGCAGATCTCCACGCCCACCTCATCGCCGGATGCGGCAATCGCGTAGTGGGGTGTGCGGGCGGCACGGGCGGCGGCTTTGGCAACCTCGATATCGCGGCAGCCGTACATCGTGGCGGTGGGCTTAGCATCGGCGCATTCGTTGGCCTTGACCGGGCCCGCGATGGCCACCACGGGTGGGAGTTCAACTCCGAGTTCGCCAGCTATGCGGCGCAGGGCGTCCGGCAAAAGCTGGATGTTGCCGTCCGGATCTGGGCAGAAGCCCTTGGAGGTCATCCAGATAGCCTGCGCGCTTCCGAGGAGCGGCAAGGCCAACTTAGCCACGCCGGGAACTCCATCGGAGGAGACGGACATGACCACCACATCGGCGCCCTCCATCGCCTCCGCCAGCTGATCGGAGCGGAACGTTGTGACCTTATCGGAGATCACCACGTTGATGCGGGGATGGGGCTGGCCGGCCTCGATCGCGTCAATGAGGTGATCATCTAGCCACGTGCCCCACAGGTGGACATCCCAGCCTGCGTCCACCAGTGGGCGGGTGAGCGCCGCACCCATGGCGCCAGCGCCGAGAACAGTAATTCTCTGCATGAAATCTTCCTTCGTTTTTGGGGGTCCGGTGAGGACCCGATGACATCGTACGTTGTGTTGAGGACCTTGTGTTGAGGACCTTGCTAAATCTCGGCCTTCGGCGATTCTGGCTTCGTGGAGGGGTAGCGCTCGGCGATCTGATGGAGTTCCTCGAACGTGTCCTTGAGCTGGGGGTAGAGGTTCTGCTGAACGGTGGCGACCTCACGGTAACGCTCGTGCATCTGCATGTCTGGTTTAATGACATCGCCGAATTGAGCCATCGCCTTGGCGGAAGCGGCAACGTTCGGAACGCCGTCCTGTACAGGCTCATGTGCCCCAATCGCAGCCATGGCAAGGACAGAAGCGCCAAGCGCCGAAATCTCATCTTCCGCACACACCGTGATTTCAATGCCGGTGGTGTCCGCCATGATCTGGCGCCACAGCATGGAGCGGGTGCCGCCGCCCATCGCGCGCAGGGACGTGATTTTGACTCCGGTGCCGCGTTCGATGGCGTCTAGGTTATTGCGCATCTCGAATCCGATGGACTCGAGGATAGAACGGTACATGTGGGCGCGAGAGTGTGTGCCGCGCCAGCCAACCACTGCTCCGCGAGCAACCGAATCCCAGTACGGGGACTGGACGGCGTTCCAGTAGGGGAGAGTAATCAGGCCTTCGGCTCCCGGTGGGATCTGGGCGGCAGCTTCGTCCAGTGCGGGATCCGGTTCGCCCAAGAGCTTCGGATCGCCAAGGGTCTCGCGGAACCATCCGGCTAAGTAGGAACCTGACGATTGCAGCACTTCGAACACATAGTGGCCGGGCATACCCGAATCGAGGGTACGGAAAATCGGATCGTAAATGTATTGGGAGGCGTCCACGCCGGCGTTGACCGCGGTACCCAGATTGAGGTAGGCAACGTTGGCCTCAACGGCGGCGGCACCAACGCCTGCCGCCTGCCCATCGCCCAACCCGGAGACGACCGCCACGTCCGGGGAGATATCCCATTCGGCGGCCAGTTCAGGCTTAACGTTGGCCACGATCGTGGCCGGTGGAACCAGCTCGGCCATCTGATCGCGGCGCACACCCGCGATGTCCAGAAGCTCATCGGACCATTCGCGCTTTTCAATATCGAACAGGCCCAGTGAATCGGCGCAGGCTGTTGAACTCACCCAGCGGCCCGTCAGGTTGAACGTGATGTTGCAGGCAACGTCAACCACCTTATCGGCCTTCTCGAAGTACTCAGGATGGTTTTCCTTCACCCACGCCATCTTGTAAATGCCGGGCGTTACGCCGGCCGGCTTGCCCGAAAGCTCGTGGATGTGCTCACTTCCGTACTTGCGGATTTGCTCTGTTGCGCGGCCGTCCAACCAAAGGATTCCGGGGCCCACCGGAGTGCCGTCGGCGAGGAACGGGGCGAAGGATTCGCGCTGGTGCGTGATGCCAATGGCCTTGATGCGCTCGCGGAGCTCAGGTGTCAGCGATGCGAGGACTTCGCTGACGGTTTCGTGTGTGGTCTCCCACCAACGCTCGGGATTATGCTCATAAAAGTCCATCGCAGGAGTGTGAAGCTGAATGTTTCGCTTGGCCGTCACGAGGACGTTTCCGGCAGTATCCACCACAATCGCCTTCGTGGATGTTGTGGAGGAATCAAGGGCAACTACGAGTGGGCCGGCGGCTGGCGTTTGGATTTCTTCAGTCATGGTGTCTCTCTCGTCTCTGAAACGACACGTCAACGCGGCTTACGCTGACTCTTGAATTATTAGGTAGCGTGTTCAATTTCGCAAGAAAATTGTGAAAGTTGGGTGTGGACGTATTCCCGCGGGGTGGTTGGGATTTTTCTCTTTCGACGACGACGGCGTACTCCGCCCCGCCTCCCGTCCGGTCCGGCGATGAGGATTCCGTGGTGGCAGCGGCGAGCGTTTTCTCCGATACGTGTGTCCGGGTCCGGTCGAGTATGCGCTCGAAATATCTGAGGCACGCCTGCCCAGTGCTAGATCAGACGTGCTCCCTTAGACTTGACGAGTGACTTCAACAGATGACCTAGGCGCTACTTCGCGCCCCGTGGCCGTGCCAACGCTTTACCCTGTTGCCCCTGAACGATGGTCCCGTACGGTTCGTGCGTGGCTTGCTGCCCGCGGGATTGATGAGACGGTGCTATTCGACGTCCCGATGGTTACCCAGTTTCGTGGTGTGACAAGGCGGCGCGGCATTTTGTTGCATGGCCCGGGTGGTTGGGGAGAGTGTGCCCCCTTCGAAGAATATGGCGCGGCAGAGTCCAGCCTGTGGATGCGGAGTGCTGCTGAGGCTGCCAGCAGCGGACTGAACATCCCGTCCGTGCGAAATCAGGTCCCGGTCAATGTGACGATTCCGGTTATTTCAGCCGAGGAGGCAGCGGCCCGCGCTGCTCAATCCGGTTGCCGGACAGCGAAAGTCAAGGTGGCAGATTCTCGTAGCAATCTAGGCGAGGACGTAGCCCGAGTACGGGCTGTTGCGGAATCGTTGGCTGAGCGGCACGGTGATGATGCGCGCGTGCGGGTTGATGCCAACGGCGCGTGGAGCCGTGACGATGCGATCGATGCCATTGCCGCGTTGGGCCAAGCGGCGAAGCCCGTTGGCGGCCTCGAGTACGCCGAACAGCCCTGCATGAGCGTGGAGGATTTGGCGTGGGTGCGTTCGCGTACTGACGTTCGCATAGCCGCTGACGAATCAATACGGCGTGCGGATGACCCGTTTCGCGTGGTTGAGCTAGGCGCTGCGGATGTTGCCGTCATCAAAGTTTCCCCGTTGGGCGGGGTGCGGCGCGCGCTTTCTCTAGCCGAACAGCTTCCCATTCCGGTTGTGGTGTCCTCCGCACTCGACACATCAATCGGACTCTCTGCCGGAGTGGCGCTCGCGGCCGCACTGCCTGAGCTGGACTTCGCCTGCGGACTGGATACCGGTACCTTGCTGGGTGCGGATGTTGTTGGTGAACCTTTGCGTTCCAGCGGCGGATATCTGGACTTGGATCGTGCCAGAAACGTTCTCAATGCCTCCTCGCTTGTGTCGATCAGCGGTGGGGATCACACGAGCGCAGGCGCCCGAGAACTCCTGACGTCCGGTTGGATCGATCGAGTTGAAGCGATGGTGGATTTGGAACCGAGCATATTGTGAACGAGAATCCCTCCATCCTGACCGCGCGTGAAATTGTTGCCGCCCTGATCGGTTGCGGAGTACGCCATGTGGCCTACTGCCCCGGCTCGCGTGACGCCCCTTTTGCCTACACACTCGCGGCTGCCGAAGCCGCAGGAGATCTTGAGGTGGCAACGTTTAGCGAAGAACGTGGCGCTGGCTTCTGGGCGATCGGCGCATCCAAGGCAGGCCGGGTTACCGGAACGGGACCCTCGAGTTTGAATTCCCGACCCAATCGCGGTTCTCCGGATAGCTCGTGTAGTGCTTTCTCTTCCGATGCGGTACGTGCTTCCGTTGCTCGGCCGAACACCAGTGAAAGCTCAAACGCTCGCGCCCGTCAGGTTGTCAACACGGTTGCGGTCATTACGACGTCCGGCACGGCAGTTGCAGAGCTTCATCCAGCGCTCGAAGAGGCATACTTCCAGGGCCTACCGATCCTTGCGATCACCGCGGATCGGCCGCATGAAATGCGGGGAGTAGGGGCGTCTCAAACCACGCATCAAGAAGGTATCTTCGGCTCTAGCGTTGTTGTGTCTGATTCGCTGCCGGCATTCGAATCGGTGAGTGAGAGCGTGCAGCTGAGTATCCGAAACCGCGTGGGACGCCTTGTGAGCTCTGCGCGAGGCTTTATGGGACAATCGGGTCCGGCGCACCTAAACGTCGCCTTCCGCGAGCCTCTCATTCCTGTGGGTGCCGCCGAGAAAGCGCCCGAATTCCCCTCGTTGCGTTTGCCCCAGATCGAGACTGCTGAGCGGAGTTACCCTGCGTGGGATGCAGTGGTCGCGGCTGATCTGCGCACGGTTGTGGTTGCCGGAGATGGAGCGGATAGGTCCGTTGTAGAGTCGGCTACCACCCGCGGCATTCCCGTTCTCGCTGAACCAAGTTCCGGTGTGACGGATTGCGGGACGTGGATTCCATACGAACAGTGGGTCATTGGCGTTCTGGGGGAGCAGATCCAACAAGTGGTTGTCACGGGCCGCCCTACGCTCTCCCGTCCAGTTGGTTCGCTCCTCAACCGCCCCGACATACGTAAAATCATCGTGGCTACTCACCGCGAGTGGGTGGATATTGCCGGAACTGCCGCAGTTGTTGTTGAAGGGCTAAGTGAACTGAACGAAACGGACTCGGATGAGGCAAACGAATGGTTGACGCTTTGGCGGGACACTGCGGCGCAGGTCGAGGCACGGGGATTTGGTACACCCGTACTCACACCCGCAGCTCCTTCCGCACCCGCACCAGTCCTCAAGTTTTCACGTACTTCCGGCTTCGAGCCTGCTGATACGCAAGATCGAACTGGAGAATCTAACGGGATCTTGGATAACGGGCCCGTCGTCGCCAATTCTCTCTCGCTGCTCACGGCTTGCAGGATGATCTGGCAACAGAGCAACGATTCATCGCTTTGGTTGGGTGCCTCCAACACGATCCGAGGGTTCGATCTTGCGGCTGGTGCCCCTGGCCGCGGGGATGTGTACTCCAACAGGGGGCTCGCCGGTATCGATGGGACCATAGCCTCTGCACTCGGCCTTGCGATGGCCAGCCGGAAGCCGGTGCGAGCGGTCATGGGCGATATGACTTTCGCCTACGATTTGGCCACTTTGGCTCAACGGCCCGAAGGACCGGAGGGTTCGGAGGGATCGGAGGCGGCTCCGGACATTCAGCTGATCGTCCTCGACGATGGTGGCGGTTCGATTTTCGCCTCGCTGGAACACGGTGCGGCACGGCAGGATCTCTATGATCGTTTCTTCGCGGTGAAACCGCATCTGGATGTGGGCGCCGCCGCGCGAGCGGCTGGTTGGGCTGCCTGCTCTATCTCCTCGCTTGACGATCTTGGAGAAGAACTACAGCGCCCCATCCGCGGTCGCTCGGTTCTCCACGTCCATATCCCCTGGCCAACCGAGGAGATCGCCGCCGCCCGAACTGCAGTAGCACGAGCTACCACTGCCTGAACTGTCACCGCCTGAATTGTCAGCTCTCGAATTGTCACCGTTCAAGCAACTCGCTTCTTATCCCATCGTCGATTAGTCCTCGACTTCCACAGTTAGTGAGCTCCTTTACTTCCACGGTTGGGGGAGCTCCTACACTTCCACCGTTGGTTTGTTCCTTCACTTCCAGTGTCGTTTAGTTCCTCGGGTCCCATCGTCGAGTAACCGTTTAGCGCTACAGGCTTTTGTCCCGCAGCATAGGAGACGGTCTCTCTCTTGATCGGATTGCCCCGTTAGGTATCCCAGTTTGCTGCTTCACGTATCGCCCTGCGTACTGCGGAATCTACCTGTGCTGCTTCGAACATCCGCACTCTCACGTGGCTTCGGGTATCTGGGTGGTGATCCGCGCGAGAAGTGGGCCGTCAAGGATAGAGTCACGCAGTGTCGGGAAGCCCGGGTCGCTCTGTGCCGCCGTACCGAGCCAGTATCCATGCGCGCTATCTAGGCGGCTTCGAGGATGGTGGTGTGGTGGGTGATGCCGACGAGTTCGCCGCTCGGTTCGGTGAAGGTGAATCCTCCGGCATGGTGGGTGATGATGACCTGTTTGGAGTGGACGTAGCGGTGGTGGTGGAAACACAACAAGACAGCGTTGTCCATCGTGGTCGGTCCGCCTTTCTCCCATTGTTGGGCATGATGAATCTGGCTGACTTCTATTCCTCGTGAGCATCCCGGGTATCGGCATGACCGGTCGCGGGCGGCCACGGCTCTGGCTTGCCTGCCACTGAACAATCGTTGGGAACGAGACGTATCGATGGGTTCACCGTGAGCGGTCAACACAACCCTCGCAATATCTGAGTCGCAGAGTAGTTCGGCGAGCTGGGTTGGGGCCAGCGGTGTCCCATCCGA